>DASURM010000157.1:0-9086 GCA_036280035.1 Burkholderiaceae bacterium
GCGCTTCTTGCTGGTGGCCTCCACATTCACCAGCACATTGCCGGGCGGCAGAATGGCAGCGAGACGATTCATCGGCTATACACCCAGCGGTCGGACCGATGCCGGCGACCCTTGGGCGTCCCGTGACAGAACGATGAATTATAGAAACGCATTGCTGCACCGCACGGTGGACAAGTCACGCGCTTGCGGGGTGTTGCGCGGAGGTCGAATCTAGAGAGCAGCCCCAATGGAAACGGCCCCGAAGGGCCGATTCGCGACGATTCGGTGTCAGCGTCGAGTCAGGCGGAGATCCGCTTGGCCGCCGGATGGTGGTGGTCTTGCACCTTGTCCTTGTGGCGACAAACCTGGCGATCGAGCTTGTCCATCAACTGGTCGATCGCGGCATAGAGATCCTCGTGGGATTGCTCGACGAAGATGTCGCGGCCCTTGACCCGTAGCGTCACTTCGGCCTTCTGGCGTCGCTCCTTCTCGCGCAGCTTTTCGATCGACAGCAGCACGTTGATGTCGACCACCTGATCGAAGTGGCGCGTTACCCGATCGAGTTTCGTAAGCACGTACTCGCGCAGTGCGGGCGTCACTTCGAGATGATGCCCGCTGATCGTCAAATTCATCGGAACGTCCTTTCCCAAGTTGAACGATCGGCCGCCCGCGCTGGCTCGCTCCGATGCTGGTTCGAACCCCCGCCACGCCGCGGCTGCGAACCAGTGTGCGCTGCTTCAGTCCCACCCACAAGCCCGCCTTGCGTTGTAGCATCGCTCGGTTGGCTGGGGGGCGATCGCGGAGCGGTCCGCGTCCGAGGGCGCGCAAGCGCGGTGCCATAATCGCGCGCCTTGCAAGCCGCTGCGACCGTCAGCGCGGTTCTCGTGCAGGCATCCCCGCCGCCGATTCCGTTGTCCGGGCGTTGGAGTTCGCTGCATGCTCAACGTCTTCACGCTCGTCAACGGCCGACTGGTGCAGCAGGAGATCGACGGCGTGTAGGCGCTGGGTGCCGTGCAGCCGGTCTGGGTCGACCTCGAGGCGCCCATCGACGACGAGAGGCGCTGGATCGCCGAGCGCTTTGGCCTGTCGTTGCCCGAGGACATCGTCGACGACGACCTCGAGGAGTCGGCGCGCTACTACGAGGGCGACAACGGCGAACTGCACGTCCGCTCGGACTTCCTGGTCGAGGACGACGAACGGCTGGCGCGCAACGTGCGGGTGGCCTTCATCCTCAAGGACGGCGTGTTGCACTCGGTGCATGCGGTCGACCTGCCGGTGTTCCGGCTGCTGCGCATGCGCGCACGGCGCATCCCGGCGCTGATCGAAGACGCCAAGGACGTGCTGCTCAAGCTCTACGACGCCGACGCCGAGTACTCGGCCGATGCGCTCGAAGGCATCTACGACGCGCTCGAGGCGGTGGGCAACGGCGTGCTCAAGCAGGAGGTCGACGACCAGGCCGCCGGTGCCGCGCTGGCGGCGATCGCGAGGCAGGAAGACCTCAACGGCCGCATCCGCCGCAACGTGATGGACACGCGGCGAGCGGTCAGCTTCATGATGCGCAGCCGCCTGCTCAACGCCGGTCAGTTCGAAGAGGCGCGGCAGATCCTGCGCGACATCGACTCGCTGGACTCGCACACCGCGTTCCTGTTCGACAAGATCAACTTCCTGCTCGACGCCACCGTCGGCTTCATCAACATCAACCAGAACAGGACGATCAAGATCTTCTCGGTAGCCAGTGTCGCGCTGCTGCCGCCGACGCTGATCGCCAGCATCTATGGCATGAACTTCAGGTTCATGCCCGAACTGGGTCTGAGCTGGGGCTATCCGCTCGCGCTGTTGATGATGGTGGCCTCGGTGGCCGCGCCGTTCATCTACTTCCGGCACAAGGGCTGGCTGCGTTGACCGCCGCCCACGGGGACCGCCTGGTTCGGCGGCCCCGAGGAAGAAAGTTTGCCGTGCAGCGCCCCCGAGCGAAGGAGGGAGGGAGGGAGGAGGAGGAGAAACGCTCCGGGGTTCTCTATCGGTAGATCCGACAGGCTGCACAGCAATAAACACCATCGATGCACTCCCCCCGGTGCACCGCGCGCAAGCGCCATGGCGGCGGCTGCGCAAGTCAATCTGTGATCCGATGCGGTCGCGCAAGTTCCGTTGCGGCGCCACCCTACCCACGAAGAAGTCAGGTTCGTTTCCCTGGGCGAAGCCATGAGGCCCCGGCGGCAAGCGACCGGCGCGGTCAGGCGCGAAGCGATCAATCGGGTCTCGTTGCTGGACGTTTCTTCGCCACCGGTCCAGGTTCGCTGCCCTGCGCGGGTCGTGACGCCGGCCTGCCGTGGTGCACCAGGGCGATTCCCACCGACACGCCGATCAGCGCGGTGACCAACCGCAGCGTCAACGGGTCGGCCATCACCGCCACGCCGGCAAGCAGACCGAACACCGGCGTCAGCAGCGTGAAGGCCGACAACTGCGTCGCCGGGTAGTGCCGGATCAGCCAGAACCACATCAGGTAGCTCGCGAAGCACACCACCACGATCTGGAAGACAAGCCAGGATCCCGGGCCCGCGGTCAGGCGCTGCGGCCACGGCTCGCCGACCAGCCACGAAGCGACCCCCAACGCCGCACCGGACACGGCCAGTTGGTAGAACAGCGTCTTCTCGGGCGCGGCGTGCGACAGCCTGCTGGCGCGGATGAGCAAGGTCGTCGCGCCCCAGAACACGGCGCCCGCGACCCCGAGCGCATCGCCGACCCACTGCCAATCGCCGACCGATGGCCGCTGGAAGCCTTCGGCGAACGCCCAGGCCACTGCGGCGAAGGCGGCGACCAGGCCGCCTGTCTGCACGAAGTCGAGCCGCTCGCCGCGGGCGATCGCCGGCATGCCGAGCGCCACGACGAACGGCGCCAGGTACACGAACACCACCATGCGCGACGCGGTCGTGAACTTCAAGCCGGTGAAGATGCAGCCGAACTCGATCGCGAACAGCAGGCCGGCGCCGAGCCCGGCGGCCCAGGTGCCGTCGCGCTCGAGCAAGCGGATGCCGCGCCAGCGCGCCCACGCGGCCACCAGCAACGCCGCGCCGATCGAGCGCGCGGCCGCCTGCAACAGCGGCGGCACTTCGGCCAGGGTCGATTTGCCCGCCACCTGGCCGAGACCCCAGACGGCACAGCAGGCCAGCAGCGCCGCCACCGCGCGGCCGTCGAGGCGATGCCGTCGCTCGGTCAAGGCGCATCTCCGGCGAACGCTCGGCGATGGCGGCGCCATCCGGCCGCGGCGAGCGCGCACACGGCGCCCATCGCGGCGCCGCTCAGGTGGGCCGCCGGCGCGATGGCGATTTCCCAGCCGGGCATGCGTTGCAGCGGGCCGCGCCACGGCTGCTCCAGCGCCACCTTGACGGCGACCCCGGCCAGCACAAGGGCACCGAGCAGGCGCCGCGGGCCGCGCTCGCGCTGGCACAGCGAGACCGCGGCCACCACCACGCCGGCGTGCAGCACGCCGGACAGGCCGCCGTAGCGAAGCAGAGATGGCTGCGCCAGCAAGCCCAGCTGGGTGAGCGGCCAGGCCACGAACCAGGCCAGGGCGTCGAGGCGGTCGCAGCAGGCGCGCCAGCCGAAGATCGCCACCAGCAGCGCGCCGGCGATGTTGGCCCACAGATGGCCGTCGCTCCAGTGCACCCAGGCGGAGCTCCACCAGCGCCAGGGCTGCGACCATGCGAGCGCGGGCTGCCAATCGAGCTGTCGCGGGTCGAACGCCGCTGCCAGCAGGCTGCCGCCGGCCAGCAACGCAGCCAGACACCACCAGGCGTGCGAGGCGACTTGCGCAGGCGCCAGCCGCGGATCGTGCAGCGGCCCCAGGCTGCCGACCCTCAACCGAACACCGCGCGCCACAGCGCCGCGACGGCGTTGCGCTCGCCCGCCAGCGCGGCCGGGTCGAACTGTGTCGGCTGTTCGTCGAGCCGCGCGCGGTGCTGGGCGCGCCGCAGCTCGCGATAGGCGTGCGCCGCAGCCTGCCCGACGCCCGCGGGCAGCAAGCCGTGGCGCTCGGCGCGTTGCAGCAGCGCGATGTTGCCGACGTTGTCGATCAGGTCGGCATGCTGGTGGGAATCGGCGAGCACCAGGTACTGCACCGCGAACTCGGCGTCCATCATGCCGCCCGGGCTGTGCTTGACGTCGAACTTGCCGGCGGGGACCGGGTGCGCCGCATTGACCCGCTCGCGCATGGCCACCACCTCAGCGGCCAGCGCGCGGTTGTCGCGCGCGGCGCTCAGCACCTGCGCGCGCGACGCATCGAAGCGCGGCGCCAGCTCGATGCAGCCGGCGCAGAAGCGCGCCCGCGTCAGGGCCTGGTGCTCCCAGGTCCATGCGGTGTTGCTGCCGCGGCCCTGCTGGTAGCGCTCGAACGAGGCGATCGAGGTCGACAGCAGGCCGGAGTTGCCGTTCGGGCGCAGCGCGGTGTCGATGTCGAACAACTGGCCGGCCGCCGTGCGCAGCGTCAGCCAGGTGATCAGCTTGCGCACGAACGCGCCGTAGACCTCCTGCGCACGGTCGGGGTCGGGCTCGTCACCGTCGTCGTACAGGAACACCACGTCGAGGTCGCTGCCGTAGCCGAGCTCCTTGCCGCCGAGCTTGCCGTAGGCGATCACTGCCAGCCGCGGCGTCTCGCGGTGGCGGTTCTTGAGCCGCCCCCAGGCCCAGCGCAACGTGCAGTCGATCAGCGCATCGGCCAGTGCCGACAGGTCGTCGGCCACCTGCTCGACCGTGAGCAGGCCCTCGACGTCGCGCACCAGCGTGCGGAACACTTCGGCGTGGTGGGCATGGCGCAGCGTGTCGAGCAACTCGCTCTCGTCGGCCTGGCCGCTGCGCTGCCAGCCGGCGTGGCGCTGCTCGAGGTCGGCGATCAGCGCGTCGCGATCGAAGCGCTCGTGCAGCAGCCGCGGATCGGCCAGCTCGTCGATCACGCCGGGGTGACGCATCAGATACTGCATCGGCCAGCGCGCCAGACCGAGCAGCCGCAGCAGACGGCGCAGCACCTCGGGCCGCTCGTCGAGCAGGGCCACGTACGATTCGCGGCGCAGCAGCGGCTCGAGCCAGTCGACGAAGCGCAGCGTCGCCTCTTCGGTGCAGGCGCCGTCGGCCACGCACGCGGCCGCACGCAGCATCACGCGACCCAGACGCAGCTTAGTCTCGTCGCGCAGGCTCTGCACCCGCGGCTGCGCCGCCCAGCCGCTCACGCGTTGCGCCAGCGCCGCGGGCAGCAGCGCCTGCAGGCCCGGGCCATCGATCGGCTGCGGCGTGCCGCACGTCTTGCAGCCGCGGTTCGCCGGCTGCGGAGCCTGGCCGTCGTGCAACAGCGCGTCGAACTCGTTGGCGACGAACTCGCGCGCGGTGCCGAGTTCATCCAGCAGCCGACAGGCAGCGTCTTCGCCGACGTGGCCCATCGAGCGGGCGATCCATGCCAGATCGGCGTCGGCCGTGGGCAGCACATGCGTCTGCTGGTCGTCGAGGTACTGGATGCGGTGCTCGAGGCGGCGCAGCAGCGTGTAGGCGTCGGCCAGGCGCGTCGCGGTCTCGGCGGGCATCATGCCGTGGGCGACCAGCCGCTGCAGACCGCGCAAGGTCGAGCGGGTGCGGATCTCCGGGAACTGCCCGCCGCGCACCACCAGCAGCAGCTGCACGATGAACTCGATCTCGCGGATGCCGCCGCGCGACAGCTTGACGTCGTTGGCGCGCTCCGGGCGGCCGGCGGCGCGGCGCTGCGCCTCCTCGCGGATCTTGCGGTGCAGCTGGCGCAGCCCTTCGAACACGCCGTAGTCGAGGTAGCGCCGGTAGACGAACGGCGTCACCAGCGCGCCGAGGGCGCGCGCGCGACCGTCGAGCACCGCGGCGCGCGGCGCGACCACGCGGCTCTTCAGCCAGGCGAAGCGTTCCCACTCGCGGCCCTGGACCTGCAAGTACGACTCCAGCGCCGGCAGGCTCGCCACCGGCGGGCCCGAGTTGCCGTTGGGGCGCAGCGCGAGGTCGATGCGGAACACGAAGCCTTCGTCGGTGACCTCCCCGATCAGCGCGTGCAGCCGCTTGGCGACGCGGGCGAACGTCTCGTGGGCGCTCGACCCCGACGCGGTGTGGCCCTGGTCGCCATAGAGGTACACCAGGTCGATGTCCGACGAGACGTTGAGCTCGCGCGCCCCGAGCTTGCCCATGCCGACGATCCAGAAGTCGATGCGCTGCCCGTCGGCATCGAGCGGCGCGCCGTGAACGGCCTCTTCGTCGTGCAGCGCCTGCGCCAAGGCGCGCTCGAGCGCTACTTCGGCCAGCTCGGTCATCGCCGAGGTCACCGCCTGCAACGGCACCGCCTGCTCGACGTCGAGCACGACCAGCCGTTCGAGCACGGCCTGGCGTGCAATGCGTAGCGCCACGGCCAGCGGCTGACCCTGCTGCAGGAAGCGATCGATCAGCTGCGTGATCGACGCGGCGTCGGGCACGCCGGGCGCGAGCGCGGCGATCTCGCTGCCGAAGCGGCGCCGCACGCGCCGCACGTAACGGCTGTAGTCGGCAGTGGCGGGAGCGACGTTCGTTGCTGCAGTCGGATTCACGGCGGCTTCGGTGCCTGCGTCGGATGCACCGTGCTGTGCTAGATTGGTTCGGTCGCGGGGAAGCTGACCCACGAGCCGACCAACCACCGCAGCGCGGCGTGGCGCGCCTCGAGCCGGTTTCGCTTCATTCGATGTCCCCCGCCTCCATCCTCAACGCGTCGCGCGGTTCCCTCTGGCACTGGTCGATCCGCGCACTGCGGCTGCTGGTTGGTCTGCTGCTTGCGCTGTGGAGCCTACTGCTGGTTGCGTGGCTGACTCTGTATTGGGGGATTTTGCCGCACGTCGACCAGTGGCGGCCGCGCATCGAGCAATTGGCCGGCCGCGCGTTGGGCGTGCCGGTGCGCATCGGAGCGATCGAGGTGCGATCGGGCGGCTGGATCCCGGCCGCCGAGCTGCGCGAGGTGGTGCTGTACGACCACCGCGGCCGCGAGGCGTTGCGCCTGCCGCGCGTGGCGGCGGCGCTGTCGGTGCCGTCGCTGCTGGCGCTGCAGTTGCGTTTCGAGCAGCTGCTGATCGAAGACGCGCAACTCGTCGTGCGCCGCGACGCCAGCGGGCACATCAGCGTCGGGGGCTTCGAGATGGCGGGCCAGGTCGGCGGCGAGGGCGAGTCCCGCTCGGTGGCCGACTGGTTCTTCCGACAGCACGAGTTCGTGATCCGCGGCGCCACGCTGACCTGGATCGACGAGCAGCGCCGGGCGGCGCCGCTGCTGCTGACCGATACCGACGTCGTCGTGCGCAACGGGTTGGACCACCACGACCTGCGCATCGACGCCACGCCGCAGCCGGCGTGGGGCGAGCGCTTCTCGCTGCGCGCGCGCATGCGGCAGGCGCTGATCGGGCGCGCGGGCGACTGGCAGCGCTGGCGGGGTGCGCTGTATGCCGAGCTGCCTTACGTCGACGTGACGCGGCTGCGCGACTACGTCGACCTGCCGTTCGAGCTGAACCAAGGCCGCGGCGCGCTGCGTGCCTGGGTCGAGGTGGCCGATGGCCGGCCTAGCGGCGCCACCGTCGACCTGGCGCTGCGCGACGTCGCGCTGCGCCTGGGGCGCCAGGTGCAGCCGCTGCAGTTCGAGCACCTGAGCGCCCGGATCGACGGCGAGCAGGGCCGGCGGCGCACGCGCGTGTCGGCGCAGCACCTGAGCTTTGCCACTGCCGATGGCGTGGCGTGGGAGAACAGCGCCTTCAGCCTCAGCTGGCGCACGGCCGACAACGCGGCCGGCGAGGCCGAATGGGTGGGCGGCGAGTTCAGCGCCGACCGGCTCGACCTGGCCTCGATCGCCCACATCGCTGAGCGCGTGCCGCTCGGAGAAGCAGTACGCAACGGGCTGGTCGAGCTGGCGCCGCGCGGCACGGTGCACGACCTCGTGGCGCGCTGGGACGGCCCGCTCGATGCGCCGCGCCAGTACCAGGTGAATGCGCGCATCAAGGGCTTGGCGATCGCGGCCGGGCCGGTGGCCGCGGGCGTGGGGCGACCGGGCTGGCGCAACGCCGACATCGACCTGCAGGCCAGCGAGCTGGGTGGCGATGCGCGGCTGGCCATCGCCGACGGCGCGCTGGAGTTCCCCGGCGTGTTCGAGCAGGCGCTGGTGCCGCTGCGGCGCTTCGATGCGCAGCTCGCGTGGCGCATCGGCGCGGCGCAGCCGCATGGGCGCCCGATCGATCTGCAGGTCAAGGAGGCCCGCTTCGAGAGCGACGACGCGCGCGGCGAGCTGGCGCTCAAATGGCGCACCGGCGCGGGCACCGGCTTCGGCCGCGATGGCCGCTTCCCCGGCGTGCTGGATCTGCGCGGCAAGCTTGCCGACGGTCGCGCAGCCAGCGTCGCGCGCTATCTGCCGCTCGGATTGCCGCGTGCAGCGCGCGACTACGTGCGGCGCGCCATCCTCGGCGGCACGGTGCCCAGTGCGACCTTCGAGGTCAGGGGCGACTTGTGGGACTTTCCGTTCCACGACCCCAAGATGGCGCGCGACGGCGTCTTTCGCATCGCCGGGCGCGCGAAGGACGTGACGTTCGCCTACGTGCCCGCCGGCGCCGGCGAGCTGCCGCCGGCGGCCTCCTGGCCGCCGATCACCCAGGCCGAGGGCGAGCTGGTGTTCGACCGCGGCGGCATGAGCATCCGCCAGGCGAGCGGGCGCATCTTCGGCGTCGATCTGCGCGGCGTCGATGCCACGGTGCGCGACTTCGCGCAGGAGCACGTGCTCGAGGTCGGCGGCCAGGCGAGCGGGCCGCTGGCCGACATGCTGCGCTACGTCGACGGCTCGCCCGTCGGGGTCTGGACCGCGGGTGCGCTGGCGCAGGCTTCCGGCAGCGGCAACGCCGAACTGCGGCTGGCGCTGCGCCTGCCGCTGTCCGACCTGGCACAGGCGACCGTCAAGGGCAGCGTGCAGTTGACCGGCAATGACGTGCGACTGCGCAGCGACGTACCGATCCTCGCGCAGGCGCGCGGCCGCGTCGACTTCAGTCGCGACGGCGTGCGCGTGGCGGGCGCCACCGCGCGCGTGTTCGGCGGCGACCTGGCCTTCGACG
>DASURM010000158.1:0-4307 GCA_036280035.1 Burkholderiaceae bacterium
GTCTGCTCGATCTGCCACAGCACGCTGTAGGTGCCGTAGCTCGCGTCCGGGTCGGGCTCGAAGAAGGTGTAGACCGCCGACAGGCCGTCGTTGAGCACGTCGAGAATCGACACCATGCGCAGCGCGCCTGCGCCGTCGGGCGACGGCTCGCGAAACTCCACCAGGCGCGAATTGACGCGGCTCTGAAGCAGGAACTGCGTGTACTGGTCGACGCTGTCGTGATCCATGCCGCCGCCGGCGTGTCGCCCCGACTGGTAGCGCAGGTACAGCTGGTAGTGCTCGGGCAGGAAGCACAGGCGCAGCACGCGCGCCTGCAGCGCGCCGTGTGCCTTCCACGCGCGGCGCTGGCTGCGCGAGGGGACGAACTGCTGCACCGGCACGCGCAGCGGCACGCAGGCGCGGCAACTGTCGCAATACGGCCGGTAGGTGAACATGCCGCTGCGGCGAAAGCCGTTGGCCACCAGCCCGGAGTAGGCGTCGGCGTGGATCAGGTGGCTCGGCGTGGCCACCTGCGAGCGCGCCAGCCGCTCGGGCAGATAGCTGCAAGGATAGGGCGCCGTCGCATAGAACTGCAGCGACGACAGCGGGAGCTCTTTGGGGTGCGTCACGGGGCGGCGGTTCGCTCGGGCGCGCTTTCCAGGCCGAGCTGCGCCCACATGGCGCGATCATAGGTCCAGCGGCGAGGTGGCGTTCCGGCGAGGGCTTCCACGAGGTGGCGCTCGAACACCGCGCGCGCGATCTCGCGGGCGCCCAGCGAGGCCAGATGTCCGGTGTGCTGTTGGCAATCGATCAGCCCGATGCCATGGGTGCGGCAGAACGCCACCAGCGCCGCCAGCGCGATCTTCGAGGCATCGGTGCGCCAGCTGAACATCGACTCGCCGAAGAACATGCGGCCGATGCCCACGCCGTAGAGGCCGCCGGCGAGTTGGCCGTCGATCCAGGTTTCGAAGCTGTGCACGCGGCCTTCGTCGTGCCATTCGCTGTAGGCGCGCACCATCGCCGGCACGATCCAGGTGCCGGCCTGGCCTTCGCGCGCCACCTGCGCGCACGCGCCGATCACGCGATAGGCGTCGTGGTCGATGCGGATCTCGCAGTCGGTGCCGGCGATGAATCTGCGCAACGTCTTGGCCAGCGAGCGCGAAACCTTGAACTCGCCGACCGCCAGCACCATGCGTGGGTCGGGTGTCCACCACAGCACGGGCTGGCCGTTGCCGTACCAGGGGAACACGCCTCGGCGGTAGGCCTCTTCGAGGCGGCGGGTGCTCAGCCTGCCTCCGGCGCACAGCAGGCCGGGCGCATCGGTGGCTGGCCCGAGGGCACGGCGGGTGGCCGGCAGCGGCGCCGTGTCGTCGATCCAGGTCAGCTCGTGCATCGTGCCCATGGTGCCACGCGGCGGGCGCGACCCCGGGTTCCCCGGTGTTTCACCAGCAGCGGCATTGGTGTCCAAGCGCCATGATGCATGAGCCCGAGTCTGGATTGGGAGCCCTCATGTGCAGGACCGCGATCGTCCCCGCCGCCCCCTGGCCGGTGGAGGTCGAATCGGTGTGACGGCGTCGATGAGCACCGACGAGCCGATGAGCCGGCCGCTCGACG
This sequence comes from Burkholderiaceae bacterium, assembly GCA_036280035.1. Lineage (GTDB taxonomy): Bacteria > Pseudomonadota > Gammaproteobacteria > Burkholderiales > Burkholderiaceae_C > JAEUPI01. Next base: position 1,594 of record DASURM010000158.1, read on the forward strand.
ACGCCGAGCTTGCGGCGCTCGCCGCCGAGCGGGCGGGGCAGTTGCTGCTCGAGCTGCGTGCCAGTGCCGGTCTGCGCGGCGACGACCTCGGCCGCGCCGGCGATGCGCAGTCCAACGCGACCATCGTGGCCCTGCTGCGGCAGCAGCGGCCCGATGACGCCGTGCTCTCGGAAGAGCAGCCCGCCGACAAGCAGCGGTTGCAGCGGCAGCGCGTTTGGATCGTCGACCCGCTCGATGGCACGCGCGAATACGGCGAGCCGGGCGCGCGCACCGATTGGGCGGTGCACGTGGCGCTGGCGGTCGACGGCGCACCCGCGGCCTGTGCGGTGGCGCTGCCGGGGCTCAAGCAGCTGTGGCGCAGCGATCGCATCCGGCCGCTGCCGGCGGCCTACAGCGGCCGGCCGCGCATCATGGTCAGCCGCACGCGGCCGCCGGCGATCGCCGAAGCACTGGCGCAGCGGCTTGGTGCGCAGTTGCTGCGCGTCGGCTCGGCCGGTGCGAAGGCGATGGCCGTGCTGCGTGGCGATGCCGAGCTGTACCTGCACGCCGGCGGCATGAACGAGTGGGACTCCTGCGCCCCGGTCGGGGTGGCGCTGGCGCACGGCCTCGCCGCTTGCCGTTTCGACGGCAGCGCCTGCCGCTACAACCAGCCCGACCCGAAGACGCCCGATCTGCTGATCGGCCGCACCGAGTGGGTCGAGCGCGTGCGCGCGTTGCTGCCCACACTCTGAGCGCCGCGCCGACCGGTGGGCACGGCGCGGCAGGGCCGGCGATGCCGGCGTTGCAGCGGTAACGATGGCTGCGCGGCCCGGTAATGCGGCGGCAACCGGGCGCACGCGAAATGAGCGCCCATCATGAGCGCGTACACCACCTTGCACACCAGAGCCCTGCGCGGGCTCGGTGCGCTGGCGCTCGTACTGGGTTCGTTGCTGTCGGGCTGCGCCTCGCTGCCGGGCAATGTGCCCCGACCGCACAGCGAGGCAATGATCGATGTCGCCGACGCGCCGCTGGCACGCCTGGCCGCGGCGTCGACGCCCGACGACATGCGGCACCTGTCGGGGCTGCGCCTGATGGCCGACGGCCCCGAGGCGCTCGCGGTTCGCATCGCAATGGCACGGCTGGCGCAGAAGTCGCTCGACGTGCAGTACTACGTGATCGCGCCAGACGCGTCGGGCCGGCAGTTCCTGCGCGAACTGCGCGACGCGGCGCAACGCGGGGTGCGCGTGCGGCTGCTGGTCGACGACCTGCACGTCGGCGAACTCGACGATCTGCTGCTCGGCCTGGCCGCGCACGACAACGTGCAGGTGCGTCTTTTCAATCCGCTGCCGGTGCGCGGCGGCGCGGTGCAGACGCGGCTGCTGCTGTCGCTGCACGAGTTCGACCGCGTCAATCGCCGCATGCACAACAAGCTGCTCATTGCCGACGGTTCGATCGCGGTAACCGGGGGCCGCAACATCGCCAACGAGTACTTCATGCGCAGCGAGTCGGCCAACTTCATCGACATGGATGTGCTGGCGACGGGCCCGGTGGTGTACGGCCTGGCCGATCTGTTCGATCGCTACTGGAACAGCGAGCCGGCGTATCCGATCGGATCCCTGGTGCACGGCGCTGCGCTGCAATCGCGCACGCTGTTCGACGTCTGGGCCGATGCCGCATTGCCGTCGGCGCCGGTGGCAGGTGTGGCCGCCCAGTTGGCGTCGCAGACGGCGCTGGCGCTCGAATTCGCGCCGGTGAGCGTGTTCGCCGACGAACCCGCCAAGGCGTGCGCAGCGGCGGCACCACCCACCGCGATGGACAGCGCGCTGCGGATGATGCGCTCGGCGCACTCCGAGGTGACGATCGTGTCGCCGTACTTCGTGCCGGGAGAGCGCGGTCTCGAGTTGATGCGCTCGGCGATCGACAGCGGCATCCGGATCTCGGTGATGACCAACTCGCTGGCCTCCACCGACGAGCCGCTGGTCTACGGCGGCTATGCGCGCTATCGCACGCCGATGCTCAAGCTCGGGGTGTCGCTGTCGGAGCTGAGCCCGCTGCCGAGCCGCAAGTTCGACCTGATCGGCCCTATGCGCTCGTCGCTCGGGCGCTTGCACGCCAAGGTGGCGGTGGTCGACCGACGCTGGCTGCTGGTGGGCTCGATGAACATGGACGCCCGTTCGTCGCGCAGCAACACCGAACTCAGCCTGGTGATCGACAACCCCGCGTTGGCCGGCGAGGCGCTGCGCCTGATGCAGCAGCATTGGTCCGACAGCCACTACCTGCTGCGCATCGCCGGCAGCGACGACAGCGTCGAGTGGATCGAGCCCGACGACGCCGAGCCGGTGGTCTACCGGACCGAACCCCGAGTCAACTGGTTGAGCCGGCTGCGTCTGAGTGTGATGTCGATGTTCGTGGCCGAAGATCTGCTGTAGCCTTTGCGGGCCCGCTGAGGACAACGGCACAGGCCTTGCCGGCGGCGGCGCCGGCAGTCAGTCGATCAGTGCGCGCTGTGGCTCCAGGCGGCTGCGCGCGGAGGGTACGGCGGCTGTGGGGCGTGGCGGTGCGAGAACGCCGGCAGCGTTTCGGCGAAGTCACGGGCACCGGCTTCGTCCAGCCGCATCGAATCGGACTGATGGACCTCGTCGGCCGCCAGCCGCGACCCGTCGACGTGCTCGAACGAAACGATGCCATCGTCGGCATCGCGGACTGGGTCGAGCCCGAGCAACCGCGCCAACCAC
>DASURM010000159.1:0-5972 GCA_036280035.1 Burkholderiaceae bacterium
AGGAGCGCCCACCGGGCACCGCCCAGCGCGCCGCTCAACGCACCGCCCTCCGCACCGAGCAGGCACCACCGGGCATACATGAAACCACCTGAACCCCACGCTAGTCTTCCTTCAAGCGCTCGAGGTGCCGGATGTCGAGGCTGTCGAACTGCTCGCGGATCTGGAACATGAAGACGCCCAGAATCAGCACGCCGATCAGCACGTCGAGCGCGATGCCGAGTTCCACCACCATCGGCATGCCGTAGGTGGCCGAGGTGGCGGCGAAGAACAGGCCGTTCTCCATCGACAGGAAACCCACCACCTGCGGGATCGCCTTGGCGCGGGTGATCATCATCATGAACGACAGCAGCACGCACGCCAGCGCGATGCCCAGCGTGCCGCGCGAGATGGTCGACGAGAAGCGCGCGATCGGCAGCCCGAGGTTGAAGGCGAAGATCACCAGCAGGATGCCGATCAGCATCGTGGTCGGGATGTTGATCAGCGGCTCGGTGTCCCAGCGCACTTCGAGGCGGTCGATCACCCGGTGCAGCAGGGTCGGGATCAGGGCCACCTTGAGCACCAGCGTCAGCGCGGCCGAGATGTACAGGTGCGGCTGCGCCGTTGCGTAGCCGACCACCGCGGTGGCCACCACCAGCACCGCGCCCTCCAGCGTGAACAGGTGCACCAGCGACAACACGCGCCGCTGCGACAGCATCGCGAACGACAGCATCAGCATCAGCGCGCCGAGCAGGTTGATGAACTCACCGAGCAGCGGATTCATCTACGCCCCAAGCAGGATGCGCACCAGCAGCCCGATCACCGCCAGCAGGAACGCAGTGGCCAGGAACTCGGGCACGCGAAAGATCCGCATCTTGGCGCTCAAGGTCTCGAGCGCGGCCAGCGCGGCGCCGCCGATCGCCAGCTTGAGCAACAGCGCCGGCAGCGCCAGCAGCATCTCCAGCGGCGAGCCGGCCTCGGCCACTCCCCACGGGAAGAACAGCGCCAGCCCCGCGCACGAATAGGCAAACAGCTTGAGGCTCGCGGCCCACTCCAGCAGCGCCAGGTGACGGCCCGAGTACTCGAGGATCAGCGCCTCGTGGATCATCGTCAGCTCGAGGTGCGTCGCCGGGTTGTCCACCGGGATGCGCGCGTTCTCGGCCAGCGAAACGATCGTGAACGCCACCCCGGCCAGCGCCAGGCTCGGGTAGATCGCCAGCTCGCGGTGCGCCAGCGTCTCGACGATGGTGGCCAGCGAGGTCGACGCCGAGATCAGCGACGCGCAGAACAGCACCATCAGCAGCGCCGGCTCGGCCAGAAAGCCGATCAGCATCTCGCGCCGCGCGCCCAGCGTGCCGAACGACATGCCGATGTCCATCGCGGCCAGCGAGATGAAGACTCGCGCCAGCGCGAACAGCCCCACCAGCGCGATCGCGTCGGCCGCCAGCGTGAGCGGCAGGTCGGTCGACAGCGTCGGGATGATCGAGCAGGCGAGCGTCATGCAGCCGAACACGATGTACGGCGTGCCGCGGAACAGCGGCGAGGCCCGATCGGCCACCACCGACTCCTTGTTGAACAGCTTGTGCAGCAGGTAGTACGGCAGCAGCAGCGGCGGCGCCGACTTGTTCTGCAGCCAGGCGCGGCACTGGTTGACCCAACCGGTGAGCAACGGCGCCAGCGCGAGCGCGAGCGCGATCTCGAGCAGCTGCGACAACGCGCCCGTCCAGCCGGTCATCGCAGGTCCTCGTGCTGGCGTTCGTTCATAAGTGCACCCCTGGCGCTTTGCGCCTCCCCGCCGAGCGGGGGCCGAGCCCCTTCGGACGGCCCGGCGGGGCTCATTGCCTCACCACCAGCAGCAGCGCGATCAGCGTGACGAAGCTGAACAGCAGGTAGACCGCGATGCGCCCCTGCTGCAGCAGGCCCACCCACCGCGCCACGCGCGCCGCCGCCTCGGCGATCGGGCGGTACAGCAGGTGCCAGAAGTGATCTTCCACCGTCACGCGGTAGCGCGGCGCCGCGTCGGACGGCGCGGGCAGCTCGCGCTGCATGCGGAAGAACGGCTCGAAGATCTGCCGGATCGGTTGCCCGAAGCCCTCGGCCGTGTCCTGCATGCGCGCGCCCTGCCACGGGAAGCCGCAGTCCCACGGCGGCGCGCGACGGATGCGGCCGTGGTAGAGCCGGCGCACCAGCACGAAGGCGAGGCCGAAGCACGCCGCCACGCCGAGCAGGAAGAACACCGGCCCGTAGCTCGCGCGCTCGATCGCGGTGGGCGCGAGCAGCCAGCCGTGCTGCGCGACGGTCGGCCCGAGCCCCTCGCCGACCAGCATGCGCGTCACCGGGTCGACCCACTGGATGAACTGGATCGGCAGCAGGCCGAGCAGCACGCTGCCCAGCAGCAGCCAGGCCATGCCCACGCGCTGCCAGGCGTTGGCGTCGTGCGCGCGCAGCAGCGCCGGCTCGCGCGGCTGGCCGAGGAAGATGACGCCGAAGAACTTGACCATCGTGTAGCCGGCCAGCGCCGCCACCAGCGCGATCAGCGCGGCCACCACCGGGATCAGCATGTTCAGGAACGAGTCGGGCAACCCCGGCGTGAACAGAAAGCTCTGCAGCAGCAGCCACTCGGAGACGAAGCCGCTGGTCGGCGGCAGGCCGGCGCTGGCCAGCACGCCCGCCAGCGTGACCCAGGCCACCCAGGGCATCGCGCGCATCAGGCCGCCCAGCCGGCCCAGGCTGCGCTCGCCGGTGGCGTGCAGCACGCTGCCGGTCGACAGGAACAGCAGGCTCTTGAACAGCGCGTGGCTGGCGACGTGGATCAGGCTCGCGGTGAGCGCCAGCGCGGCCAGCGGCTTCATCGCATAAGACGAGAACAGCAGCGCCAGGCCGATGCCGGTGGCGAGCAGACCGATGTTCTCGATCGACGAGTAGGCGAGCAACCGCTTCATGTCGGTCTGCACCGCCGCGAACACCACGCCGAACAGCGCCGTGGTCATACCCAGCGCGAGCATCGTCACGCCCCACCACCACTGCGGCATGGACAGCAGGTCGAACAGCACGCGCAGCAGGCCATAGATGGCCGTCTTGAGCATCACCGCGCTCATCAGCGCCGACACCGGCGACGGCGCCGCCGGGTGCGCCTCGGGCAGCCAGATGTGCAGCGGCAGCAGCCCGGCCTTGGCGCCGAAACCGAACAGCGCGAGCGCAAACGCCACCGACGCCCAGAACGGCGACAGCGACTGCGCGCGCATGTTGGTGAAGCTGTAGTCGCCGGTGTTGGCCTGCAGCACGCCGAAGCACAGCAAGATGCCGATCGCGCCGACGTGCGCGATCAGCAGGTACAGATAGCCGGCGCGCCGGATCTCGGCCACGCGGTGGTTGGAGGTGACGAGAAAGAACGACGACAGCGCCATCGTCTCCCACATCACCATGAAGGCGTAGGCGTCGTCGGCCAGCACCACGCCGGCCATGCTGGCGAGGAACACGTGGTACTGCAGGCACATCAGCCCCGGCGGCGTGCCTTCGCCGTGCCGGAAGTAGCCGGCGGCGAACGCCGACACGCCGGCCGCGGTGGCCCCGATCACCAGCAGGAAGTACGCCGACAGCGCGTCGAGCCGCAGGTGGAACGGCAGCGTCGGCAGCCCGATCGCCAGCACCGCCACCTGCGGCGGCACGAACAGCGCCGCCAGCGCCAGCGCCGCCAGCAGCACGCCTACCGCGCCGCCGAGCGGAAACAGCACGTGCGACACGAGGGCCAGGCGCCGCAGCGCCCAGGCGCCGGCCACGCCGATGACCAGCCACGCGCCGACCAGCACCAGGGCCCAGTCGAGCAGCAGCCACTGCGTGGGGTCGGTCTGCATCGCGGCGTCAGCCCTTCGCTCGGGCGCCGCGCCGTGGCCCCGGCTTGGGCGTGCGCCGCGGGGCTGCCTTGCCGGCCGCGGGCGTGCCGCTGGGCAGGTAGCTGACACCGTGCTGCGCCAGGTAATCGCGGATCAGCTGGCGCACCACCTGCGATGGCGTGAGGTCTTGCTGCGCGCACAGCCGCTCGAAGGCGGCCTTCTTGGCCGGGTCGACCAGCAGGGTCAGGCGCGCGGTCTTCAGCTCCATGCGGATCGCATGTTAATGCGATGTGCATCGAAAGCAAACGCCATGGCCCTACGCTGCGGAGCCCTGATCCTGCTTTCAGGCTGTCAAGCGCGCCGCCAGCTTCTTGGTCGTCGATGACACGAAGCGCTCGAGTCTTTCGGCGAGGGCGCATGCCGATGGCGTCAGCGCGGGCATGATCTCGCTTGCCGCCTGATCGAGCGCGCCCGGCACGCGATCAGCCATGTCGGCTGCCTGCTGCGCCAGAAACCGTGGCTGCATGCCGAGCTGCCTAGCCTGCAGCGCGAGGTTGTCAGCGGTCATCTCGCCTGGTCTTACCTCGCCGCCAATGGCGAAAGCGAACTCGGGCGACAGCCCTGGGTAGAGCCGGGTGCACATCAGGTCGTAGAACGGCGTCAGCGTCACGCCTTGGTCGGGCAGACTGTAGATCGACAGGTTCTTCGCGTGGCTGTCGTTGTTGCCGACATAGAGGTTGAAGAACACCCAGCGCACGACGTGGCGCAGGTCGGCGGCCGGCTGCGTGCTGTAGCGGCGGACCAGGTCGGCGCAGGCGGCCAGGCCGGGGCCGCCTTCCTTTTCGTACTTGCGGTCGGACAGCGTACCGGCCAGCTGGCACAGGTCGTACTGCACCAGCCGCGCCAGAGTGCCGTCCGGGCGCTGCTGGCGATCGAATCGGCGCACGACGCAGGCCTGGGTGTGCGGTTCGTAGAAGACCTCGGCGGTCGGCAGCCCGGCCAGAGCCGCCGCGCGCATCACGATGGCTTCGTTCGCAGCCGTATGCCAGACCTTGGCCAGGCGCCGGATGTCGGGCTTGAGGATGTGGGTCGATGGCGACGTGCCCTTGGGCAGTCGCGGCACGCCGTCGTCGAAGAGGGCTATGCTGGTCTTGTCCTGCGCGCCGGCCAGCGAAATGCGTGCGCCCCGCTCGTGGATGTCGATCGCGGAGGCCGACTGCTTGGCCAGGATCGCGGCGATGGCCTCCCAGCTCGTGGGCTTGTAGCGCGGCGGTTCCGGTGTCTGCCCAGGCGCGACCAGCACGAAGGCGCCTGCGGTGTCGCCGGCCACCTCGAGCAGCAGCGAGAAGAGAGTGGACGCCTTGCGCTGCGCGGCCAGGTAGTCGCGCAGTGGGCCCTCCGGCAGCAAGTTCTCGAAGAAGGCCTGCACCTCCGGCGTGGCCTGGCGCCCGGCCCGCAGCGCAATGGCGGCCAGCGTCATGCGATGGGGGCCGCTCAGCCAGCCGGGCGCGTACTCGAAGGCGAGCGGTGCGCTGTCGTGCACGGAGCCGACGCGCTCGCTGCCGTAGTAGACGTTGAGCCGGTCGGGCCGCGACTGCGTCACGCGGCCCTCACGGCGATGGCGCCGACCGCGAGGCCTTGGTGCGTACCACCACTTCGAGGCCCAGCAGGTCCATCAGGTCGAGCACCTTCTGCAGTTGCACCGTGGGCTTGCCGTTCTCCAGATCGACAATGAATCGGTTGCCGGTGTTGCCCAGGCCCGCCAGGTCGAGCTGCTTGAGGGCCAGCCGCTTGCGCTGCTCGCGGATGAGGGCGCCCAGTTCGACCGAGGAGCGGATCGGGGTCTCTGCGGCAGAAGGGTGACCGATTGGTAATTGCGGTGCCGTCGGCGGCATGGCAGACTCCGAAAGTTACCTACCGGTCATTTTGTGCACCAACCTGCGGGAGGTCAAGCGCGAAGTTACTGGTCGGTAACCCAGCGAATGCCGCACCGGCGGCCTCCGCACCGACGGGCCGCCTCAGCGCACGCGCAGCCCCGGCATGGCGCCGGGCCACGGCTCGAGCACGTACAGCCCGGGCTGCGCCTTCTCGTCGGCATGGCTGGCGGCGAGCACCATGCCTTGCGAGACGCCGAACTTCATCTTGCGCGGCGCCAGGTTGGCC
>DASURM010000160.1:0-6842 GCA_036280035.1 Burkholderiaceae bacterium
CCACGCCTGGCGAACGGCTGGTCCGCAAAGACCAGCGCGGCCTGCAAGGCCGTCAGTGGCTTCGGACGGCCGGGCGCCACTGACATGTGCGGCGGATTTGGCACTTCAGCCGCAGCGGGCTACAGCGGCGGGCCGGCATGGCCGAAACTGATCGATGGGCCTTTGCCCGCAGCCGCCATGACCGCGAACCCCCCGCCTGTTCGCGTCGACGCCACCGACCCCGGAGCGCCGACGCTGCCGGGCCAGACGCTGACCACGTTCGACTGGCTCGACAGCCGCATCGAGCAGGCCGCCGCACGCAGCGACCTGCTGGCGGCGCGCCACCTCGCGACGCAGATCGAGACCGCGTTCGCGCCCACCACCGTGCTGGCGATGAGCGAGGAGGCCAGCCGCGTGCTCGGCAAGGTGGTGCTCGGCTACGCGCCGCTGATCGACCGCTATCAAGGCGTGATCGCGACGCGGCTCACGGTGGTGCCGCTGCGCGCGGGCGTGACGCCCGACGCCGATGCGCTGCTGCAGGCCGTGGCCGAGGTCTGGCCCGAGCGCAACGGTCCGGTGGTGCTCAACGTCTCGTCGGAGCTGCTGCTGGCCGAGCTGCTGCGTTCGCGGCCGCAGCGCAACGTGATGGTCGAGATTCCGTGGTTCGTCGCGGTCGAGCCGGCCAACACCGCCGTGTTGCAGGAGTTGGCCGCGCGAGGCAACCCGTTGCTGCTGAAGGGCCGCCCGATGCGTCAGCTGCCGCGCGAGCTGCTGCAGGCGTTCAAGTGGTCGATCATCGACCTCGCCGACGACCGGCGCCTCGGCGCAGCGGCGCCCGAGGGGACAACGCGCACCATCGCGCACATCCAGAGCGGCGTGCGCACGATGGCGCAGCTGAACCAGAGCTTTGAGCGCGGGGCGATCGCCGTCATCGGTTGGCCGCTGCACGATCCGGAGGTCGTGGCGCAAGCGCCCGCGCGGCTCGACGCGCAGGTGGTGCTCGAGCTGATCGAGCACCTCGAGCAGGGCCGACATGCCGATCAGCTCGACGAGACGCTGATGCGCGACCCGCTGCTGGCGTTCGAGCTGCTGCGCCACGTGCAGGGTGCCGCACCGGGGCAGCTGCGCCTGGAGACCGGCTCGTTCAAGCAGGCCATCTCGTTGCTCGGCGCGCAGCCGCTGCGCCGCTGGCTCGCCGGCATGCTCGCGCGCACCGGAGACGACATGCGCCTGAAGCCGGTGAACTTCGCGGCATTGCGCCGCGGCCTGCTGATGCGCCAGCTGGCGGCCGCCTCCAGCAGCAACGAGGCGCGCGGCGAGCTGTTCATGTGCGGCGTGTTCTCGCTGCTCGACCGCGTGGTCGGCCGCACCGCCGGCGAGACGATGGCGATGCTCGAGGTGCCCGAGCGCGTGCGCGCGGCCATCGTCGACGCGACCGGCCCCTACCAGCCGCTGCTCGAACTGGTGCGCGCGATCGAGTCGGAGCAGGCGAGCGACATCCGCGCTGCCGCCGATGCGGCGTTCATCGAGCCGCTCGAGATCAACCGCGCGCTGCTGAAGACGCTGTTCCTGGCCGGGGCGCTCGACCGCTCGCTGTCGCGTCCCGCCGGGTGACGAGCGGCGCCCCCGCGCGCCGCGCTGCGCGCGGTGGGCAGCGAGCGGGCCCGTGCACCGGAGCGCAGCGCTGCGAGTCATTGCAGCCGCAGCCGCCCCGCCAGCTCCAGGCACGCCAGCCACGGCAGTGCCGCGGCCATCATGGTCGCCATCGCGCGGCGCACCCAGCGGAACTTGAGCGTCGCCAGCGCCGCCACGCGGTGGCACTGGTCGGCGAGGTCGTCCGCGTACTCCACCTGCGGCACCGCGCGCAGGCGGTCGAAATAGGCCTTGCGCTCCATCGCGGCGATGCTGCCGAAGAACACCAGCGAGTTCGGCTGCGTGCCGGGTCGAGGGAACGCGGCGAGGGCGGCCATGGCGATGCTGGCCACGCACGCCGCCGCGGTGAACGCCAGCAGCAGCCACACCCACGGGCTGGCCGTGTGCAGCAGGCTGCCCGAGAGCGATGCCGCCAGCGCGCCGAGCATGCCGATGTTCGACGAGATCACCAGGCCGGCGCGCGAATCGGCGATCGCGCCGGTGCGCACCAGCCGCGCCAGCGTCGAATCCAGCGAGCGCAGCAGTTGGTCGGCGGTGAGCGGCAGCGGCCCGACGCTGGCCGATCCGGCGGTGGGCGGGGAGGCGGGCGTCGGCATCGGTCGTCGCGCGGGAATGGAACGGGAAGGCGATCGAGGCGATCAGGCCACCCCGATCGCGAAGCGGATCAGGTGGTCGGGGTCGTGCCGGGGCTCGACGCCGAGCGAGATCACACCCGCGCCCTTGAGTTGGATCACCCCGCGCTGCACCAGCGCCGGGCCGCCGCCGTCGTCCACGACATAGGTGCCGTTGGTGCTGTGGTCGTGCAGGAAGAACTGGCCCGAGACGCGCTCCACCGACGCATGCCGCCTCGACACCAGCTCGTGGTCGACCTGGATCGCGCAGTCGGCATCGCGGCCGATCAGGCAGCTGGCGGCGCCGGCGTCGACGATGAACACGCGCGCGCCGTAACGCAGCTCGAGCCGGGTGTGGAAGGTGCGCGTCTGGTCGGGTGGCCGGTACACCGTGCTGTGCGCCTCGTCGTAGGTCAGCAGGAAGATGTTCATCGGCCGCGCCTGGCCCTTGACCGGCACGTGCTTGATCAGTCGCAGGTCCCAGCGACCGGGCTGCGACAGCTGCTCGCCCGCACTTTGCGTGAGAACGATCTCGAAGCGCTTGGCGATGTCGGCCATGCGCGCGGCGATGTTGACGACGTCGCCGTAAAGCTGGTCGGACTCCTGTTGCACCGGGCCGGCGTGGATCCCGGCGTGCATCGACAGCGGTGCCCGATAAGGCAGCTCGCGCAACGCCACCGCGGCGCCGAGCGCGGCGTCGACGCTGGCGAACGTGCACAGCATGCCGTCGCCGCGCAACTGCACCACCAGTCCGCCGTGGGCCACCACCAGCTGCGACCACGAGGCCAGTGTCGCGGCCACCACCTCGCGCGCGCGGTCGTCACCCGCCTCGACGAACAGCCGAGAGCTGCCGGTGATGTCGGCGAACAGCACGGCGCGGTGGGCAAGTCGCTCGATCGGCATGGCGGGGCTCGAAATGCGCTGGACGCCGGCTCGGCCTTTGCATTCGGCCACCGGATCGTCGGCCGGAAATTCTAGGCGCGCAAGGTCGGGATCGCGACCGCACCGTCCGCCCCTACACTGGCCCTCGACGAACTGCCGGCAGGAGTCACGATGCAGGCCATGCGCATGGAGCTGTTGCAGCAGATGCCGATCTTCGGCGGCATCGAGGAGCGGGCGCTGCAGTACCTGCTCGAGCCGGTGCCGTCGATCACCGTGGCGGCGGGCGAGCACTTCTTCCGCGAGCGCGACCCGGCCGACTGCATGTACGTGCTGGAGTCCGGCCGGGTGGCGATTCTCAAGGACTGGGCCGGCCGCGAGCTGCTGCTGCGTGAACTCGGCGTCGGCGACTGCTTCGGCGAGATGGCGCTGCTCGACCTGTTTCCGCGCAGCGCGTCGGTGCGCGCCCTCGACGCCTGCCGCGCGATGGCACTGTCGCCCGACCACCTGTACCGGCTGTTCGAACGCGATGCCGCGCAGTTCGCGATGATCCAGATGAACATCGGGCGCGAGATGAGCCGGCGCCTGCGCGACTCCGACGAGCAGCTGTTCCGCGCCACCATGGGCGAGGCGCAGCCGGCCGCGGACACGGCGTTCTGCTCGATCTGAAGGCCGCGCCGGTCGCGGCGTCCGGGCGGGCGTTGCTCGCGTGAACCCCAATGGCAGCGGCACCCGACCGCGGCGCAGACTGGGCGTTGCGATCTTTTCATCAAAGGGGACTCCCATGCTCAAGGCCGGCATCGACCAGGATGCGCTCATCGACATGTTCTCCAAGGCCAGTGCGCAGCAAGGCGACGCGCTGCGCCGGGCCGTCAGCCAGGCGACGCTCAAGGCGCTGCAGGGCCGCGAGATGACGCTGGCGCACATCCGCAACGTGCTGAAGTCGGTCACCCAGGCGGCCTCCAGCGGCGCGGCCAAGAGTGCGCTGCCGGCGGTCGACCTGGAGGCGCTGCTGGCCAAGGCGTTCGACGGCATGGATGCCGCGCTGCTCAAGGCGGTGCAGGCGCAGCGCGCGGCGCTGCAGCAGTTCGTCGACCAGGGCGTCGAGTTGAACAACAAGCAGATGAAGGGCGCGCTGGCCAATCTGGAGAAGATGGAAGATGTCTTCTTCAGCACGGTGAGCAAGGCGGCCGAGGGCGCGGGGGGTGCGCTCGAGCAGCCCTGGACGCAGGTGCTCGAGGCGATGAAGATCAAGGGCACCGGCACCGGCGAGCAGGCCAGGACCAGCCTCGAGACGCTGGTGTCGCAGGCGCACAGCGCGCTGCGCGAAGGCCGCTCGGCCGGGCTGCGCGGCGCGCAGGCGATGATGGACAGCTACGCCGCGCTGGTCAGCGGCGTGCTGATCGGCATGTCCGAAGGCCTGCAGTCGGGCAAGCCGGCAGCCGGAAAGCCGCGTGCCAAGTAGCGAGCACGCTGGGCCGCGGGGCCGGGCGAGGCCGTGGTGAGCGCCCGGGTCGTGATGATCACCGGCGCGGCCGGCAACCTGGGCCGCGCGGTGGCGCGCGCCTTCGCCGGTGAGCGGCTGGTGCTCGTGGGTCAGCACCGCGACGGGCTGAGCGCCGCGTTCGGCGCCGATGCGCCGGCGCAACTGCTGGTCGAGGCGAATCTGCTCGAGCAGGAGCAGGCCAACCGCGCGGTGCAGGCGGCGGTCGACCGCTTCGGCCGCCTCGACGTGCTGTGCAATCTGGCCGGCGGCTTTCGCATGGGCGAGGCGGTGCACGAAACCAGCGACGCGACCTGGAGCTTCCTGTTCGACCTCAATGCCCGCACGCTGCTGCACGCGGTGCGCGCCGCGGTGCCGCGCATGCTCGAGCGCGGCAGCGGCAAGGTGGTCAACGTCGGTGCGTTCGGCGCGCTGAAGGGCGGCGCGCAGATGGGCGCGTATGCGGCGTCGAAGGCGGTGGTGATCCGCCTCACCGAAGCGATGGCCGCCGAGCTGCGCGAGCGCGGCATCAACGTCAACTGCGTGCTGCCCACCGTGATCGACACGCCGGAGAACCGCCGTGCGATGCCGCAGGCCGACCCGGCGAAGTGGGTCGCGCCCGACGATCTGGCCGCCGTCGTGCACTTCCTGGCGTCGGATGCCGCGCGCGCGATCCACGGCGCCGCGCTGCCGGTGACCGGGCTGTCGTAGCCGCGCGCACTACACTTGGCCCCGCGCGTTGCGCGTTGGGAGCTTGAATGGAATTCACGAATCGGGTCGCCGTGATCACCGGCGGCGGCAGCGGCATCGGCCGTGCGGTGGCCGCGGCTATGGCACGGCGCAACGTGGCGGCGGCCGCGCTGGTGGACATGAACGAAGCGATCCACGACGTGGCCGCCGAGCTGAACGCCGCCGCGGGCCGCGCGTTCGCGATGCCGTTTCGCGGCAATGTCACCGACGAGGGCTTCCGCCGCTCGGTGTTCGATGCCATCGGCGCGCAGCACGGCCCGGTGTCGCTGTGCGTGCCCGCTGCCGGCATCACGCGCGACGACCTCGCGGTGCGCATCGACAAGCACAGCGGCCGCGCGCGCATCTATCCGCTCGAGCAGTTCAAGCTGGTGGTCGACGTGAACCTGATCGCGCCGGTCTACTGGGCGCTGGAGATGATCGGCCGCATCGCCGAAGCGCGAGCGGCCAACGGGCTGAAGCGCTGGGGCGCCGAAGAAGGCATCCAGGGCGCGGTGGTGTTCATCGGGTCGATCTCGTCGCAGGGCAACCGCGGCCAGATCGCGTACGCCAGCACCAAGGCCGGCCTCGAAGGCGCCGCCGCGACGATCATGAAGGAGGCGATGTTCCACGGCGTGCGCTGCAGCGTGATCCATCCGGGCTTCACCGACACGCCGATGGTGCGCGCGATGGGCGAAGACTACGTGGCCCGCAACATCCTTCCGTTCACCCAGCTCGGCCGGCTGATCCAGCCCGACGAGATCGCCGACGCCATCTGCTTCATGTTGGCCAACGCTGCGGTCAGCGGCGAGCTGTGGGTCGACGCGGGCTGGCACGCGCCAGCCTGAACCGGCCGCGCCCGACAAGCCCGAATTGGCCGCGCAAAGCGCGCTATTCAGCGCGCCGCGACGGTGCGCGTAAGCCGAAGATAACGCCCTCGAGACGCGCGCTGCGCGGCGCTTCGTTCGAGGAACCCAAGCTGACTTCGGCCGCCATCCACCCCTTGTATGTCGCGCTGGCCGTTGTTATCGGCCTGGTCGGGGCCGGCATCGGCACGACCGCGCCTTCATCGTCGACGTGGTGCACGATGCCGATGCGCGGGCGATCGTCGCGGCGGTGCTGACGATGGCGCGCACGCTCGGCCTGCGCGTGGTGGCCGAGGGCGTCGAGACGCCGGCGCAGCGCGATGCGCTGGTGCAGCTCGGCTGCGACGAGCTGCAGGGCTACCTGTTCGCCAAGCCGATGAGCCCGCGCGCGATCGCGCTGTGGGCGATGGATGCGCCGGCGTCGCTGACGCAGTCGTTCAGGCCCTCGCTGTTCAAGGAGACGGTCCAGGCCGGCGGGGCGCCCACCCAGGTGATGTCTCGCTGAGGGCGCGGCGCACGCGGCAAGGTGCCACCGAGCGCGGCGATGGCAGACCGAGCCGCATCGAATCCCCGCTGCCGGGCCTCGGCTCGACAGGTATCCTGCGATCGAGACAGCCCTGCATCGAGCTGCGCGTTGACGATCCC
>DASURM010000161.1:0-20672 GCA_036280035.1 Burkholderiaceae bacterium
TGCAGCACGGGGGCTACCTCGGCGGTGTGTGGGCCGCGGTCAAGCTCGGCATGCCGGCGGGGCTGGCGGCGCTGATCGTGTGCCTGCAACCGGTGCTCACCGCGGCCTGGTTGTCGTGGCGCAGCGGCGCACACCGCGTCACCGCGCGCCAGTGGGCCGGGCTGTGGCTGGGGCTGGGCGGGCTCGCGCTGGTGCTGTGGCCGCGCATGCACGGCGGCGAGGTCGCCACCGCCTCGGTGGCGCTGGCGGTCGGCGCGTTGCTGTCGATCACGGTGGGGACGCTGTACCAGAAGCGCTTCGTCGCGCCGCTCGACGTGCGCTCGGCCAACCTGGTGCAACTGACCGCGGCGCTCGCGGTCACGCTGCCGCTGGCGCTGCTGGAGCACGAGGCGATGCACTGGAATGCATCCCTTTGGTCGGCGATGGCGTGGTCGGTGCTGGGGCTGACCCTGGGCGGCAGTTCGTTGCTCTACCTGCTGATCCAGCGTGGCGCGGCCACCGAAGTGGCCAGCCTGATGTACCTGGTGCCGCCGTGCACGGCGCTGTTGGCGTGGCTCGGCTTCGGCGAGGCGCTGACGCCCAGCATGGTGCTGGGGATGACGCTGTGCGCGACCGCGGTGTTGCTGGTACGACAGGGCTAGGGGTTGTGACAGGGCGTTGTCAAGCGGGGTGACACCAGCGCAAACGCCTGCATCGGCGCAGATGATGCGCCTAGAATGCCTCGGCCCGCCTTGACACCACAAGGGGCCGTCGTTGTAATCGATCCTCCCAACTGCGTGCACACCAATACTTCGAGACGAGAGGGGGTACCTTCGTGAACAAGTCCGAGCTGATCGAACACATCGCCAAACAAGCCGACATCTCCAAGGCCGCTGCCACCCGCGCGCTGGAGGCACTGATCGGCGGCGTGAAGTCGACCTTGAAGAAGAGCGGCAACGTGTCGATCGTTGGTTTCGGTACCTTCGCCGTCAGCAAGCGCGCCGCGCGCAGCGGCCGCAACCCGCGCACCGGCGCGGCCATCAAGATCAAGGCGGCCAAGGTGCCGAAGTTCCGCCCCGGCAAGGCGCTGAAGGACGCGGTCAACTGACGTTTCGTCGTCAGCGGGTGCTTAGCTCAGTCGGTAGAGCGGCGCCCTTACAAGGCGTAGGTCGGCGGTTCGAACCCGTCAGCACCCACCACCGGCCCCACAGCGCGCGGCCGGCCCGCAGCAGGCTCTAGAATCCGCTGCACCCCGGCGCGGGCCAGATGCCCGAGCGCGCACGAAGCCCGCTGCCGCGGGTGGCTAGCCCGCGGCGCCAACGCCAACGCGCGACCCTCACGCCATGCTCGAATTCGTCCGTTCGCACACCAAGCTGCTGCAGCTCGTGCTGGTGCTGCTGGTCTTCCCGTCGTTCGTGTTCTTCGGCATCCAGGGCTATTCGCGCTTCACGGAAGGGGGCGCAGCCACGGTGGCCACGGTCGACGGCCGCGCGATCACGCGCGCGGAGTGGGATCAGGCGCAGCAGCGCCAGGTCGAGCGGTTGCGCCGGCAGTTTCCGAATGTCGACGTCAAGCTGTTCGACAACCCGGCCACACGGCGCGAGACGCTGGAGGCGCTGGTCAACGAGCGGGTGCTGCTGGCCGCGGCGCACCACGAGAACCTGACCATCGGCGACGAGCGGCTGCGCCGCCTGTTCGCCGCAGACCCGCAGTTCGCGGCGTGGCGCAACCCCGACGGCACCGTCAACCAGACGATGCTGCAGGCGCAGGGCATGACCAGCGAGATGTTCGTCGCGCAGTTGCGCCAGGAGCTGGCGATGCAGCAGGTGCTGGGCGGCGTGCAGCAATCAGGCTTCGCCCCGGCCGCCGCGGCTGCCAGCGCGCTCGATGCGCTGTTCCAGCGGCGCACGATCGCCTACCAGCGGTTCGACGCCAAGGCCTACGCGTCCAAGATCACGCCCACCGATGCCGAAATCGACGCCTACTACAAGGCGCACGAGTCGGAGTTCAAGGCACCCGAGCAGGCGACGATCGACTACGTGGTGCTCGACCTCGATGCGCTGAAGAAAGGCATCACGCTGTCGGACAAGGATCTGCGTGACTACTACGAGCAGAACAAGGCTCGCTACACGGTGCCCGAAGAGCGCCACGCGCGGCACATCCTGATCGCGGTCGACAAGGATGCCTCGTCCGAGGTCAAGGCCAAGGCCAAGGCGCGCGCCGAGGCATTGCTGGCGCAGGTGCGCAAGTCGCCCGGCTCGTTCGCCGAGCTGGCCAAGAAGAATTCCGACGACGGCGGCTCGGCGCCGCAAGGCGGCGACCTCGACTGGACGGCGCGCGGCGGCATGGCTTCGAAGGCGCTCGAGGATGCGGTGTTCGCGCTCAAGCCCGGCGAGATCGGCCCGCTGGTGGAAAGCGAGTTCGGCTTCCACATCGTTCAGCTCGAGGGCGTGCGCGGCGGCCAGACCAAGCCGTTCGACGCCGTGCGCGCGTCGATCGTCGACGAGGTGACCCGCCAGCAGGCCGAGAAGAAGTGGGCCGAGGCGGCCGAGCAGTTCAGCAACACCGTCTACGAGCAGCCCGACGGCCTGCAGCCGGTGATCGACAAGCTCAAGCTCGAGAAGCACAGCGCGACCGTGCAGCGTCAGCCCGCGCCCGGGGCCAGCGGCGCGCTGGCATCGGCCAAGCTGCTCGACGCGATCTTCGGCAAGGACAACGTGCGCAACGGCAAGAACAACACCGACGCCATCGAGATCGCCCCCCACCAGCTGGCGGCCGCGCATGTCACGCGGTACGCGCCGGCGCACACGATGGCGCTGGCCGACGTGCGCGAGCGCGTGCGCGAGCGCGTGGTCGCCACCCGCAGCGCCGAACTGGCGCGCAAGGACGGCGAGGCCTTGCTGGCGAAGTTGAAGGCCAACACGGCCACCGAGTTGCCAGACAAGACCACGCTGTCGCGCCAGCAGCGGCAGAACATGCCCGTTGCAGTGGTCGAAGCAGTGCTGCGCGCCGATGCCGCCAAGCTGCCGGTGCCGCTGGGCGTCGACCTCGGCGATCAGGGCTACCTCGTGGCGCGCATCGACGCCGTGCTGCCGCGCGAGTCGCTCGACGATGCCGCGGCGCGCTCGCAGTACGCGCAGGCCTGGTCGGCCGCCGAGACGCAGGCCTACCTCGATGCGCTCAGGCAGCGCTACAAGGCCGAGGTGCGCAGCGACGCGGTCGCCGCCGCGATCGCCGAGCCGACGCGCTGACGGCGCGCGCAACAGGCCGTTGCGCCGCGCTGCCGCTGCTGCGGCGCGGCACGGCCCGCCAGGCGGACCGTGCCGGCCGATGTGCCGCCAGGAGGCGGCTTGGCTTGCATGCCGTCAGGCGCGCACCACGATATCGTTCTTGACCTCGCGGACGCCGGAGACGCTGCGTGCAATGCGCTCGGCAGCCATCTTCTCGTCGGGCGACTTGGCGAAGCCCGACAGCTGCACGGTGCCCTTCATCGTTTCGACGCTGATCGCCAGCGCGCTCACGGTCTTGTCGGCGGCGAGCTTGGCCTTGACCTGCGAGGTGATGGCGGTGTCGTCGACGTAGGCGCCGACCGACTCCTGCTTGCGCTGCACGGCGCAGCCGGCCGTTGTCAACAGAGCCACTGCGGTCACGGCCGCGGCGAGGATGTTGCGAGTGATTTGCATGGGGTGCCCTTTCGGATGGGTCGTGGTGCCTGGGCGACGGGTTCGGACCTCAGCCCTTGCCGCCGACCACGAGCTGGTTGTCGACGCCGACGACGCCTTGCACGGCCGTCGCCAGTTGTTGCGCCCGTTCGCGGGCGTCGGTGTCGGGCGCATTGCCGCGCAAGACGACGCGCCCGTTGACGGTCTGGACATCGATGTGCAGCGCGCCCAGGCGCGGATCCTGCGCGATCCTGGCGTTCACGGCGGAGGTGATGGCCGCGTCCTTCACCGGATTGGCCGCGCCAGCCGCCATTTGCGGGTTCTTGTCTGCGGCCTGGCCGGCGGCGGCCTGCACGTCGCCCGTCATCCCGGAGGATTTCGCCTGGGCGCTGTCCAGCGGACTGTCGGGGGTCTGTCCGATCGTTTGCGGTTCGCTTCGATTGCAGGCCACCAGCGTGGCCGCGGTGATGGTGGCCACGACCACGGCGGCCGTCAGGGCCATCGGGCGCCCTCGGGATGGGCGGGTTTCGATCAGGTTCTGCATCTGGTTGCTCCTTCGGTTCGCCGCCAGTGGTGGCGGCTGAATCCACGATAGGCGGCAAGCCTGGCCGCCGCGATCGGCGAAGGACGCTTCGTGGTGTCGGACAACGCCGACACGAGAGCAGGGTCAGGCGGCGCCTTGGCTGCCGGCTGCGGGGGTCTGCGGCGGGCGCTGCGGCAGGCGCACCTCGATCGTCGTGCCACGGCCCGGATGCGACGTCACGTCGAAGCGACCACCGTGCGACACCACACGAAAGCGCATGCCGGCCAGGCCGCGCGCGACCTGCGGCACGCGCGCGGTGTCGAAGCCGATGCCGTCGTCGACGATGTGGATCACGGCCATCGCTGCGGTCTCGCGCAGGCGCACGCTGACCCGGCGCGCTTTCGCGTACTTGGCGGCGTTGGTCAGGCCTTCCTGCACCACGCGGTAGGCGGTGAGGCGCACGTCGTCGGCCAGTTCGACTTCGTCGAGCGAGGTTTCCATCGCCACGTCGAGACGGCGCGCGAACTCGCCGCACAGCACCTCGAGGGCAGCGGCAAGCCCGAGGTGGGTGAGCAACGACGGCTGCAGGTCCTCGATGATGCGGCGCTTCAGCGCTATGCCGGCATCGAGCGAGTTTGCGAGATGACCGATGCGCTCGAGGGTCTCCGGCGGCTCGGCCTTCAGGCGCGACCTGATGCGCGCAACGTCGAGCTTGGCTGCCGTCAGCAGGCCGCCCAGCTCGTCGTGCAACTCGCGCGCGAGCCGGCCGCGTTCGTCCTCGCGCACCGATTGCAGATGACGAGCCAGTTCGGTCAGCTCGCGCGTGCGATGCTCGACTTCGTGTTCGAGGCGGTCGTGCTCATGCTGCAGCTGGGCACGCTGTCCCTCGCGCGTGGCATCGAGCGAGCGTGACTGCCGCAATGCCCACGCGAGCAACAACGCTGCGGCCACCACCAGCGCGGCGATGCCGACGCGGTTGAAGAGCAGGGTGTTCACCAGGTCGCGCCGCGCGTAGGCAAGCTTGATGTCCTCTTCGGCGACCATGTCGACGACGACCTTGTCGAGGGCGCGCATATGGTCGCGGCCGAAACCGGCCTTGACCACTTCGAGCGCGCCGATGACGTTGCCGGCCGCGAACAGGTCGACGGTGGCGCGCATCTCCGACATCTTGCGCCGCGCCAGGTCTTCGATCTTGTCCACCGGCCGCTGGCTGCCCGGGTCGTCGGCGAACATGGTCTTGATGCGTGTGAGCTGCGCCTCCAGCTGTACCCTGGCCTGCTCGAAGGGCTCGCGGTACTCGGGCTGGCCGGTCAGCATGTAGCCGCGCTGGCCAGACTCGGCGGCCTGCAGCAGCAGCTGCAGCCGCCGCACCTCGGCGCGCTGCTGCAGGATCTCGTCAGCGCTGGCGATGCCGCCGTTCGCCCGCTGGTAGCCGATCTCGCTGACCAGCAGAAATGCCAGCGCCACCAACGCCGCCAGCGGCACCGCCCAGCGGCGGCGCATCAGTCTGTGGAACGAGTCTGCGAACTTGGGGGTCATGTCAGCTCCCCGTACACTGATCGCGGCGCCGCGTCGGCGCCCGCAGGATGTTCATGATCAGAGTCGGCATCGTGGACGATCACGCGATCGTGCGCAGCGGATTGAAGCAGTTCATCGGCGATCAAGTCGATCTCAGGGTGACCGGCGAAGCAAGCGACGGTGCCGGTGCGCTGCAGCTGGCACGCGGCGGCGAGGTCGACGTGCTGGTGCTGGACCTCGCGATGCCCGATCAGAGCGGCGTCGACGCGCTGGCGGCGATCAGGGCGCGCTACCCGGACCTGCCGGTGCTGATCCTCAGCGGCTACCCCGAAGCGCACTACGCCACCACCCTGCTGCGCCAGGGCGCCAGCGGGTATCTCAACAAGGAATGCGATCCCGACGAGATCGCCAGCGCGATCCGCACGGTGGCGCGCGGTCGCCGCTACATCACGCCGGCGGTGGCCGAGCTGCTGGCCGAGCAGGCCAGCGCGGGCGGCAGCGACCGGCCGCCGCACGAGGCGCTGTCCGAGCGCGAGCTGCAGGTGTTTCTGCGACTGGCGCGCGGCGAAACGGTGGGCGAGATGGCCGGCGCGCTGAACCTCAGCGTCAAGACTGTCAGCACCTACCGCGCTCGCGTGCTGGAGAAGCTGCAACTGCACAGCAACAGCGACCTGACCTACTACGCGCTGAAGAATGGCTTGATCCAATGAGCTGCGCGACGCGGCGTCACTCCCCCGGGGGCTCGTCGGCTGCCGTCGCGCCGGCCAGCGCGATGCAGTGCTCGACCAGCGCATCGAACTCGCCGGACTTGTCGAACACGCGGCTCGCGCCGAGGGCCAGCGCGCGCCGCCGGATCGCTTCGGTCGCGTAGTTGGTCAGCACCACGCTGTCGGTGCGGCGCCCGCCTTGCTGCAGGGCGCGCAGCACGTTCAGCCCGGTGCCGCGACGCAGGAAGATGTCGACGATCGCGATATCGCAGACGTGGGCGGGTTCGGCCAGCCACGCCAGCGCGCCATCCTCGTCTTCGGCGGTGCCAACCACCCTGAGCGACACCATCTCCTCGAGCGCGGCGACCAGGCCGTCGCGAATGACCGCGCTGTCCTCGACGATGAATGCCTTCAACGCGCCCATGCTCCGGTGCCATTCGGTCGCCCGCGCCCTCGGGCGAGGCTGCGGATCCATGCCAGTGTGCGCCGGGGCGACCGCGCGCGGCGTCGGGGAAACGCGGGCTGCGTCGTAGGATAGGTCCGACACGGCCGCCCGAGGCGGCGCCCGCTGCACAGCGACACGTCGCGCCAGCGCACGCAGGGGCGGCTCGTATAATTTGCGCCGCGACGGTGGCTGTAGCTCAGTTGGTAGAGTCCCAGATTGTGATTCTGGTTGTCGTGGGTTCGAGTCCCATCAGCCACCCCACGCTGCCGCAGCGTTGCATCGTGGTCGGCTGAGATCGATCATGCGGCCGCAGCGCAACCCGGCAAGCCCGTCTTGACGCTGCCAGTCGGCGCCGCTACAAACGCGCCGGACTCGCACGCAGCGGCATGGCCAACAAGGAACCCAACGAGCAGGTTGCACCGACGCGCGGCGAGGAACTGCGCGCCGCGGTACTGGCATCGCTGGTAGTGGCACCCGTGCTGGCCGTGGTGGCCGTCGGAGGCTACGGCTTCCTGGTGTGGATGGTGCAGCTGCTCACCGGGCCTCCTGGCAATTGAACCGCGACGCGATGCAAGCGAAGAAGAGGAATCGGCCGATGGCGATCGCGCGACGCGAATTCATCCAGCAGTCGGCCGCTGCAGCGGCGGGTTCCGTCGGCGGTATCCCGATCGCGCTGGCGCAATCCGGCAGTGCCGACGCGGCCGACCACGGCGTCAAGTGGTCCAAGGCGCCATGCCGCTTCTGCGGCACCGGTTGCGGCGTGATGGTCGGCGTTAAGGACAACCGCGTCATGGCCACCGAGGCCGATGCGGCAGCCGAAGTGAACAAGGGCCTCAACTGCGTCAAGGGCTACTTCCTGTCGAAGATCATGTACGGCCAGGATCGCCTGACGCAGCCGTTGCTGCGCATGAAGAACGGCCGCTACGCGAAAGACGGCGAGTTCGAGCCAGTGTCGTGGACGCAGGCGTTCGACGTGATGGCCGAGCAGTTCAAGCATGCGCTGAAGGCCAAGGGCCCCACCGCGGTGGGCATGTTCGGCTCGGGCCAGTGGACGGTGTGGGAGGGCTACGCCGCGCTCAAGCTGATGAAGGGCGGCTTTCGCACCAACAACCTCGACCCCAACGCGCGCCACTGCATGGCCTCGGCCGTGCAGGGCATGATGCGCACCTTCGGCGCCGACGAGCCGATGGGCTGCTACGACGACATCGAGGCCGCCGATGCCTTCGTGCTGTGGGGCTCCAACATGGCCGAGATGCACCCGGTGCTGTGGACGCGCGTCACCAACCGCCGGCTGGGCGGCAAGGGCGTCAAGGTGGCTGTGTTGTCGACCTTCGAGCATCGCTCGTACGAGCTGGCCGACCTCGAGCTGACGTTCACCCCGCAGTCCGACCTGGTGATCCTCAACTACATCGCCAACCACATCATCCAGACCGGCCGGGTGAAGCGCGAGTTCGTCGACAAGCACGTCAATTTCCGGCTCGGCAATGCCGACATCGGCTACGGCCTGCGGCCCGATCATCCGCTGCAGAAGGCGGCCAAGAACGCGGCCGACCCCGGCGGCTCCAAGCCGATGACCTTTGACGAGTTCGCTCGCTTCGTCTCGACGTACGACCTCGAGTCCACGGCCAAGCTGAGCGGCGTGCCTAAGAACCGGCTGCTCGCGCTGGCCGAGCTGTATGCCAATCCGAACGTCAAGGTGATGTCGTTCTGGACCATGGGCTTCAACCAGCACACACGCGGCGTGTGGTGCAACAACCTTCTCTACAACCTCCACCTGCTGACCGGCAAGATCTCCACCCCTGGCAACAGCCCGTTCTCGCTGACCGGCCAGCCGTCGGCCTGCGGCACCGCGCGCGAAGTCGGCACGTTCTCGCACCGGCTGCCCGCCGACATGGTGGTGGCCAACCCCAAGCACCGGGCGCGCGCCGAAGAGGTCTGGAAGCTGCCGGCGGGCACGATCCCGACGACGCCCGGCTACCACGCGGTGCTGCAGAACCGCATGCTGAAGGACGGCAAGCTCAACGCCTATTGGGTGATGGTCAACAACAACATGCAGGCCGCGCCCAACCTGATGCAGGAGGGCTGGCCCGGCTATCGCAACCCCGACAACTTCGTCGTCGTGTCCGAGGTCTATCCCACGGTAACGGCGGTGGCCGCCGACCTGATCCTGCCCACTGCGATGTGGGTCGAGAAGGAGGGTGCCTACGGCAACGCCGAGCGGCGCACGCACTTCTGGCATCAGCTGGTGAGAGCGCCGGGCGACGCGCGCTCTGACCTGTGGCAGTTGATGGAGTTCTCCAAGCGCTTCAAGACCGACGAGGTGTGGCCCGACGAGCTGCTGGCCAAGAAGCCCGAGTTGCGCGGCAAGACGCTGTTCCAGGTGCTGTTCGCCAACGGCCAGGTCGATCGCTTCCCGCTGACCGAGATCGAGGCCGGGTACGACAACGCCGAAGCGAAGGCGTTCGGCTTCTATGCGCAGAAGGGCCTGTTCGAGGAGTACGCGCAGTTCGGCCGCGGCCATGGCCACGACCTGGCGCCGTTCGACACCTACCACCAGGTGCGCGGGTTGCGCTGGCCGGTGGTCAACGGCAAGGAGACGCTGTGGCGCTATCGCGAAGGCGCCGATCCGTACGTGAAACCGGGCAGCGGCTACCAGTTCTACGGCCATCCGGACGGCAAGGCCGTGATCTTCGCGCTGCCGTACGAGCCGGCAGCCGAGTCGCCCGACAAGGACTACCCGTTTTGGCTGTCCACCGGCCGCGTGCTCGAGCACTGGCACTCGGGCTCGATGACGCGCCGCGTGCCCGAGTTGCACCGGGCGGTGCCCAACGCGGTGTGCTACATGCACCCCGACGATGCCAGGGCGCTGGGCGTGCGCCGCGGGGTCGAGGTCGAGATCGCGTCGCGCCGCGGCGGCATGCGCACGCGCGTCGAGACGCGCGGCCGCAACAAGCCGCCGCGCGGCCTGGTGTTCGTGCCGTGGTTCGATGCCAGCCAGCTGATCAACAAGGTGACGCTCGACGCCACCGATCCGATCTCGCTGCAGACCGACTTCAAGAAGTGCGCGGTCCGGATCACCAAGGTGTGATGCGATGACTGCCCCGATGCGACGCATGCTGCGCCTGGCCGCCCTGGCGTGGGCCTTGTCGCTGCCCGCCGCGGCCGCGCCGCCCGGCCTGATCGACCCCGCTCGCGGGCCGGTGCCGATTCCTGCCGTCACCGAACCGCCGCGCCTGGGCAACGCGATCAACGACGACGTGCCGCGGCCGCGCAACTACGCCAAGCAGCCGCCGACGATCCCGCACCGCGTTGACGGCTACCAAGTCGACAAGAACTTCAACAAGTGCCTCGACTGCCACGCGCGCGGCAAGACCGAGTTCAGCCAGGCGGTGCCGGTCAGCGCGAGCCACTACATTGACCGCGATGGCCGGACGCTCGCGCAGATCTCGACGCGGCGCTACTTCTGCAACCAGTGCCACGTCGCGCAGGAAGCGGTGGCGCCGCTGGTGGGCAACACCTTCGAGCCGCTCGCTGCGATCACCACCCAAGCGGCTCCGCGCGCCGAGGCCGAGGGCAAGCCCTGACGGAGGCCGCGGCGTGCGCCAGTTTCTGATCCGCATCTGGCGGGCGATCCGCCGGCCCAGCGTGCACTGGAACCTCGGTCTCCTGGTGCTCGTGGGATTCATCGGCGGCGTGGTGTTCTGGGGCGGGTTCAACACCGCGATGGAGTTCACCAACACCGAGGCGTTCTGCACCGGCTGCCACGAGATGCGCGACAACGTGTTCGTCGAGCTGAAGAGCACGATTCACTTCACCAACCGCTCGGGCGTGCGCGCCAAGTGCTCTGATTGCCACGTGCCGCACGACTGGACCGACAAGATCGCCCGCAAGATGCAGGCCTCCAAAGAGGTGTGGGGCAAGGTGTTCGGCACCATCGACACGCCCGAGAAATTCCAGGCCAAGCGGCTCGAGCTGGCGCGCCACGAATGGGCGCGCTTCAAGGCCAACGATTCGCTGGAGTGCCGCAACTGCCACGGCTACGAGTACATGGATTTCACCCGCCAGAGCGTGCGGGCGCAGACCATGCACAGCACCTACCTGGCAAATCGCGAGAAGACCTGCATCGACTGCCACAAGGGCATCGCGCACCGGCTGCCGTACATCCCGCCGGGCGAGGCACCCACCGACACGCCGGGGCAGGTAGTGCCGGGCCCGCAGGCCACCGCCGCCTCGGCCCCTGCGCTGCGCTGACGCTGGCGCCTCAGGCCCGCGGCCCGCGCCGGCGCTTGCAAGCGCCGGCCCCTTGGCTGCGGCCGGCGGCCTTGCCGCCTTCACATCGCTTCGCGATATGAGCCTGCGTCGCCGCGCTGTCGCGCTGTCGCAGGCGTTCGTCGGACTGCCGAACGTCCGGCTCAGGCCCGCTCGCCCAGCTCGGGCACTTCGATCTCGCAGGCGATGCCGCGCGTGGCGTTCTCGCGCCAGTGCACCTCGCCGCCGAGCAGCTTGACGCGCTTGCGAATGCCGCCGAGGCCCAGACCGTGGGCCCAGGTCTCGGGCCGGCGCCCGGCGCCGTCGTCGCTGACCAGCAGCGTGAAGCGGCCACGGTGGTAGCGCGCCGACACGGATGCCCGGCTGGCGCGCGCATGCACGATCACGTTGTTGATCAGCTCGCGCAGCATGCGCGTCAGCGCCGACCACTGCACGACGCTGAGGTTGATGTCGCGGTCGAAGTCGAACGACCAGTCTAGCTCGCAGTGGGCGGCATCGAGCCGCTGCGCGATGTCGGCCTTCCACTCGGCACCGGTGTGCGACAGCAGGTGCGACGAGGCCGCGAGGCCGCGCGTCAGCGTCTTCAGGTCGAGCAGCGTGTGGCGCAGGTAGTCTTCCATCTCCGGGCTCTGCGCCTTGTACATCAGCGTCAGCAGGCGCGCGCCGATGTCGTCGTGCAGATCCTGCGCGATGCGAGCGCGCTCCTCGTTGCGGCCCTGCTCGACGGCGCGGTCGAAGGCCACCGCGCGCACCAGCTGCTCGAGCACACGGTCGGTCAGCCGCGCGTCCTCGCGCGTGAACATGCTGCGGCCGCGGCGCGCGAAGCGCAGCACCAGCGAGCCGCGCGGCTGCAGGTCGTCGGCCACGCCCGGCAGCCGCGGCAGCGGCACCAGCATCGTCGAACCGTCGCCGACCACGCGGGTCGACGGCGCCGAGCGCGTCGCGTGGCCCAGCTCGAGCGGCTCGAACAGGTCGCCGAGCAGCCGCGCGAAGTGCTCGGTGTGTTCTCCGCCGGCGGTCTCGATCTCGCGCGCCGTGCGGTACAGGCCCTCGAACATGCGCTCCGTGGTCAGCATGTTGCTGCCCATCAGCAGGTTCAGCATCCACTGCCGGGCCCCCGCGTACAGCCCGAGCGCGAGGAACAGCGCCAGCGTGTGCGAGGTGAACTGGCTGATCGGCATCACGGCGACGAACAGCAGGTCGAGCGAGGTGGCCACCGCGCTGATGCCGGCCAGCAGCGTGAACTCGCGCATCACGTGCTGCGAGCGCGACAGGAACGGCACCAGCATCAGCGCCGAAGCCTGGAACACGTACCAGATCAGCGAACCGGGGCCGGCGGCAAAGCGCTGCACGTCGGCGTTGCCCCGCGACAGCGCCACCGTCAGCGTCAGCAGCAGCAGGATCCCGAACACCGAGAGGCTGAGGCGGCGCATCACGATGGCCATCGGGTGCGGCGTCAGGCGGTACGACCACACCAGCAGCAGCCAGCCGGCGGCGAAGTACGACAGTTGCAGGCTCTGCACCCACCACCAGAGCCCGGGGATCGGGTTGAACGCCACGGTGACGATGAAGGCGATGCCCACGGCCCACGAGCCGAGCGCGAGCGCGCCCTGGTGGGGCAGCCGTCGCGGGTAGATGCTGAGCGCGTGCACGCTGGCCGCGCCGGTGACGATGTCGCACGACACGCGCAGCCACAAGTCCAGCGGTGCCAGCAGCGCCGGGAAGTCGAACCCCGGCAGGGTGTCCAGGCCGATCAGCAGCAGGTGCGTGGTCTGCGCCACCGCGGTCAGCCCGAACAGCAGGTTGCGCGCGTCGGGTTGCACCAGCACGACGACCGCGCCGGTGAGGTAGAACACCAGCGCCAGCGCGGTCATCAACCAGAACACCGAGCCGAGGCCCGCGTAGCCGCGCGTCACGGTGCGCACCTCGACCGGCGCGGCCGATTCGGCGAACTTCAGCTCCACGCTACCCTGGCGCAGCGCGCTTGCGTAGGCAGCGCCGTACGCCAGTTGCTGCTGGCGCAGCGTGTCGTCGACCACCCAGCGCGGCGAGCGCCGCGCCAGCAGCACTTCGGGCGGCAACAGGTTGCCGTCGGCCAGCACCACGCCCGCAAGAGTCTCACCGACATGCGCGCGCAAGCCGGGGTCGCTGGCGCTGTCGAGCATCATCTGCCCGCTGGCGTTGGTGCGCCAGGCGGCATCGGTATACGGCGACGCCGACAGCGTGCGCAGCAGCGTGAACAGCCCCACGCAGCCCAGCAGCGCCAGCACCACCAGCGCGCGCCGCCGCCAGCCGAGCCAGCGACCGGCGACGATGCCGCGCTCACCGGCTTCCGGCGGCGCCGCCGGCGCAGCACTGCCGGGGAATCCGCTGCTCGCGGCATCGTGGGGCGCGGCGCTGTCGGCCGCCAGCGCGCGTGTCAGGCCCGCATCGCGAGCCACCGCCATGTCAGGCCTCGCCCGGCCGCCTCGAGAGGCCCGCCCGCGTCACGTCACACCAACCCTTGCTTGGTCGCCAGCACGGCCGCCTCGGCGCGGCTGGAGACGTTGAGCTTCTTGTAGATGGACTTGATGTGGTCGTTGACGGTGAACCACTTGATGCCCATCAGGTTGGCGATCTCCTTGATCGTGAAGCCCTTGCTGAGGTATGTGAGCACCTCGTTCTCGCGCGGCGTGAGGCGCTCGTGATCGGGCGTCTTCTCGATCGGTACCGGCCGGCTGGCGGCCAGCTCGGCGGGGCGGCTGAACCCGGAGTCGGCCAGCTCGCCGCGCTGGCTGTCGCGAAAGTGGTTGAGCAGCCGCCGCGCGATCGCTGGCGACAGCGGCGGCTGGCCGCGCACGATCTTCTGCAGCTCCTCGACCAGCACCTCGAAGCGGTCTTCCTTCAGCAGGTAGCCGTCGGCGCCGCGCTGCAGCGCCGGGAACAGATGGTCGTCGTCGGAGTACAGCGTGGTGACGATCTTGGTGGCCGGGTACTGCGACAGCTCGGCCAGCAGCTCCATGCCGTTGCCGTCGGGCAGCTCGAGGTCCACCAGCACGAGTCGAAACGGGTCGACGCCGTGCAGCCCCTGCGCACCGCCTGTGAGGTTGATCTGGCGGCGCGCGCTCTCGAGGTCGCCGGCCTCGATGATCGCGAGCGTGTCGCTGAAACTGTCTCGCACCACGCGGCACAGGAAACTGCGTGCCACCGGGTTGTCTTCGACGATGAGGACCTTGACCGCCATGGCGCTTCTCGGGTGCGGCCGGATCGTAGCGCAGAAGGGCTTGCGCGGGCACCGCGGCGCGGCCGCCGTGCCGCGCCGCTCGAGGGTGCGGCGGCTGTTACGCGTTGACCAACACGATCTTGCCGAGCGCCTGTCGCGAGGCCATGCGCGCGTAGGCGTCGTGCAGCCGCGACATCGGCAGCACCTGGTCGATCACCGGCTTGACCAGACCCTGCGCGTACCACTGCGCCAACGCCTGCATCTGCTTGGCCGCGGCAGCGGGCTCGCGACGCACGAACTCGCCCAGGAACACGCCGACCAGCGAGGAGCCCTTGAGCAGCACCAGGTTCAGCGGCAGCGTCGGGATGCTGCCTTGCGCGAAGCCCACTACCAGGTAGCGGCCGCGCCAGGCGATCGAACGCAGGCTAGGTTCGGCGAGGTCGCCGCCTACCGGGTCGTAGACGACGTCGGGGCCCGTGCCGCCGGTGTGCCGCTTGAGCGCCTCGCGCAGGTTCTCGCTGGCGTAGTTGATCGCTGCGTCGGCACCGAGCTTCAGACACAGCTCGCACTTGGCCTGACTCGACACGCCGGCGATCACGCGCGCGCCGGCGGCCCTGGCGATCTGCACCGCGGCCGATCCGACGCCGCCGGCCGCGCCGAGCACGAACACGGTCTCGCCCGCCTTCAGGGCCGCGCGGTCGATCAGCGCGTGGTACGAAGTGCCGTAGGTGAAGGCGAAGGCGGCGCCGTCCTCGAACGGGAAGGATTCCGGCAGCGGCTGCACGCGCGTGGCCTCGACCACTGCGTGGGTGCCGAAGCCACCGCCGCTGCCGATGGCCAGCACCCGCATGCCCGGCTGCAAACCGCGGACCTCGGGGCCGACCGCTTCGATCACGCCCGAGTACTCGGAGCCCGGCACGAACGGCGGCTCGGGCTTGATCTGGTACTTGCCCTGCACGATCAGCAGATCGGGAAAATTCAGGCTCGCTGCCTTGATCGCCACGCGCACCTGCCCGGGGCCGGGCTCGGGTGTCGGCAACTCCTTCCAGTGCACGGCGTCGATGCCGGTGGGTTGTTCGCAGAGCCAGGCGTGCATCGCTTTTCTCCGTTCGGGCAAGCATGATACGCAGGCAGAACGCGGCGAGCGGGGCGCTGCCTACAATGCGCGCCGACCATGGAACCCAGCAGTTCGCCGCGCACGCCGACATGCGCATCCTGATCGCCAACGACGACGGTTACCTCGCGCCCGGCATCGCCGCGCTCGTGCAGGCGTGCCAGGGCCTCGGCGAGATCGACGTCGTCGCTCCCGAGAGCAACGCCAGCGGCACCTCCAACGCGCTGACGCTGAACCGGCCGCTCAACGTGTTCATCGCCGATGCCGCTGCGCAGCGCGGCTTTCGCGTCGTCAACGGCACGCCGTCGGACTGCGTGCACGTCGCGCTCACCGGCCTGCTCGAGCAGCGCCCCGACCTCGTCGTCGCGGGCATCAACAACGGCGCCAACATGGGCGACGACACGCTGTACTCCGGCACCGTGGCCGCGGCGATGGAGGGCTACCTGTTCGGCATCCCGGCGATCGCGTTCTCGCAGGTCGACAAGGGTTGGCGGCACCTCGACGCCGCCGCGCTCGCGGCCCGCGAAATCATCGAGCGCGTGTTGCCGGCGTTGCAGCAACGCGGCGCGCCGTGGCTGCTCAACGTCAACATCCCCAACCGCGCCGATGCGGCGACGCTGCCGCGCGTGGTCACTCGGCTCGGGCGCCGGCACGCCAGCGAGCCGGTGATCCGGCAGGTCAATCCCCGGGGCGATGCGATCTACTGGATCGGCCCGGCCGGCAGCGCGCGCGAGGCGGGCGAGGGCACCGACTTCCACGCCGTGAACCAGGCCCGGGTGTCGATCACGCCGCTGCAGGTGGACCTCACCGACCACGCCACACTGCCATCGTGGCAGGCCCGGGTGGGCACGGCTTGAGCCCGCCGGGCCGCCCCAAGGGCGAAAACCGGAGCGCGCAGCGCGAAGGTACCCCAGTGAGCGTGCGCGCTCGGATATCGCGCTGCGTGTGCCGCGGAGGCGTGCGGTGAGCGAGCGTCGGCGCGGCGCCGCGTTTCCGTTGCCGCTGGCCAGAGTGCCCGGCGCGGCGAGCCGCACGCGCGAGCTGCTGCAGCCGCAGCGCCCGCTGCGCGAGGCCGGCCGCGACGCGCGAGCGCGCTCGGCACCCAGCGGAGTCGGCCTCGACTCGGCGCAGGTGCGCCAGCGCATGGTGCAGCGCCTGCACGCGCAGGGCATCCGCCACGAGGCGTTGCTGCGCGCGCTCGGCAACGTGCCGCGCCACAAGTTCATCGACAGCGCGCTGGCGGCGCAGGCCTACGAGGACACCAGCCTGCCGATCGGGCACGGCCAGACGATTTCCAAGCCGTCGGTGGTGGCGCGCATGCTCTCGCTGCTGCTGGCGGGCCCGGCGGCGCGCGCGCGCGGCGGCCTCGGCAAGGTGCTCGAGGTCGGCACCGGCTGCGGCTACCAGTGTGCGCTGCTGGCGCAACTGGCCGACTCGGTGATTTCGATCGAGCGCGTACGCGACCTGTTCGACAAGGCGCGCGCGCAGCTCGCGCCGCTGCGGCTGGACCGCGTGCGTCTGGTGCACGGCGACGGCATGCGTGGCCATGCGCCCAATGCGCCGTACCACAGCATCGTCGCCGCGGCGGTGGGCGACGAGCCGGCGCCGGCGTGGCTCGAGCAATTGGCGATCGGCGGCCGCCTGATCGCACCGGTGCGCGCAGGCACGCAGCAGGTGCTGGCGGTGGTCGACCGGGAACTCCACGGCTACAAGCGGCTCGATCTCGAGCCGGTGCACTTTGTCCCCCTAAAATCTGGCGTCGATTGACCTTTCGAAGGGCACACGATTTGACCGCAAGCCTTCGCGCGCGTGGCGTGCAGCCTTCCGATGCCAGGCGCGCGCCGACATGGGCCTCGCGCGTTCAGGCGGCGCTGCGCGCGGCCGTCGCGCTGGCCGTGGTCTGTGCGGCCGCGGCGTGCTCGACCACGCGCACACCGGCCCCGGTGGTGGACCGCAGTCCGGTCGCGCAGCCGGCGCCCGTCGTCCTCAACGGGTCGCCTGCTGCCGGAGCGATCAGCGGCACACCTGCGGCGCCGACGGCATCTGCGCCCGCGATGGCCGGCGCCGCGGCGGCCAAGCCCGGCGCCGAGAACGCCGGCAAGCCCGGCTACTACACCATCAAGCCCGGCGACACGCTGATCCGCGTCGGCCTCGAGACGGGCCAGAACGCGCGCGACATCGCGCGCTGGAACAACATCGAGAACCCCAGCGCGCTCGAAGTCGGGCGAGTGATCCGGGTCGTGCCGCCCGGGGTCGACGCGTCGGCGACCACCGCGCGCGGCGTCGACAACGCGCGCGTCGAAGCGCGACCGCTCGACGCCAAGCCCGCACCGACTCCGCCGGCCGGCGGCGGCGTCGCGCCGCCGCCGCTGCAGGCGCCGGCGGTGGTGGGCGCGTTGCCTCCGCTGGCCACCGCGACACCCCCGGCCAACGCAGCCGCCGCGTCGGCGGCGCGCGATCCCGATGACGAGGTGACCTGGGCCTGGCCCGCTGCCGGGCCGGTGATCGCCGGCTTCGACGAGGCCAAGAACAAAGGCCTGACGATCGGCGGCAAGGCGGGCGACCCGGTGTACGCGGCGGCCGACGGACGCGTGGTGTACGCCGGGTCTGGCCTGCGCGGCTACGGCAACCTGGTGATCGTCAAGCACAACAACACCTACCTCACCGCCTACGCGCACAACAGCGCCCTGCTGGTGAAGGAAGACCAGGTGGTGCGGCGCGGCCAGAAGATCGCCGAGATGGGGTCGAGCGACGCCGATCGCGTGCAGCTGCACTTCGAGATCCGCCGGCAGGGCCGGCCGATCGATCCGGCGCGCCTGCTGCCGCCGCGTTGAGCCGGCGCACCGCGCTCCTGCTTTGCGGCTGACGCCGATGGCTGGCTGGCCCGTCCTGGCGTTCGACATCGAGACGGTCCCCGACGTCGCCGGGCTGCGCGCGCTGCGCGGCAGCGACGCCGCCGCGAGCGACGAGCAGGTGTTGGCGCAGGAGCTGGCGCAGCGGGGGGCCGAGGGACGCAGCGACTTCCTGCCGCACCACCTGCATCGCGTGGTGACCATTTCTTGCGTCTATCGAGGTGCCGATGGCCTGCGCGTGCACTCGTTCGTCGACCGTGCCGGGCCCGGTGGTCCGTCGCAAGAGGGCCGCATCGTGCAGCAGTTCTTCGCGACCATCGACAAGCGGGTGCCGCAGCTGGTGAGCTGGAACGGCGGCGGTTTCGACCTGCCGGTGCTGCACTACCGGGGCCTGATGCACCGCGTGGTGGCGAGCAAGTACTGGGACTTCGGCGAGGACGATCGCGAGTTCCGGTTCAACAACTACATCTCGCGCTACCACCACCGCCACCTCGACCTGATGGATCTGCTGGCGCTGTACCAGCCGCGCGCCAGCGCGCCGCTGGATGCAATGTCCAAGCTGTGCGGCCTGCCCGGCAAGCTCGGCATGGATGGCTCGGCGGTGCACGCCGCCTGGCTCGCAGGGCGCATCGAGGACATCCGCCGCTACTGCGAGACCGACGTGATGAACACCTACCTGCTGTACTGCCGCTATCAGCTGATGCGCGGCGGCCTCACCGGCGCCGAGCACGCACAGGAGGAAGCGATGGTGCGTTCGACGCTGGCGGCCGACGAAGAGCCACACTGGCGTCAGTACCTCGAGGCCTGGCCGCAGCCCGTGCAGGGCAACTGATCCGCCGCGGCCGCGGGGGATGTCAGCGTTTCCCTCAAGCCGGTGCGCCGGTGGGGGCGCTAGCATCCCCCGGCACAAGGCACAGTTTGGGATGTCGAATCTCTGGAACCTCCAAGCCATCAAGCCGGGCGCGGTCGATGACCTGCCGGGCAACACGATGCCCGCGATGTTCTGGGCCGCGGTGGCGCGCCGCGGCGACGCGGTGTGGATGCGCGAGAAGAAGCTCGGCGTCTGGCGCAGCTGGAGCTGGAAAGAGGCAGGGCAGGCCGTTCGCGAGGTGGCGCATGGCCTGATGGCGCTCGGCTTCGAGCGCGGCCAGACCGCGTCGATCCAGGCCAATACGGTGGTCGAATGGGTGCTCGCCGACCAGGCGGTAATGTCGTGCGGCGGCGTCAGCAACGGCATCTACCCGACCGACGCCGCGCCGCAGACGCAGTACCTGTGCGAGGACTCGCGCACGACGGTGCTGTTCGTCGAGGACGACGAGCAGCTCGACAAGGCGCTCGAGGTGCGCGCGCAACTGCCGCTGCTGCGGCGCATCGTGGTGTTCGACATGGAGGGTCTGTCGAGCCTCGACGATCCGATGGTGCTGAGCCTGGAGGCGCTGCGCGCGCTCGGCCGCGAGCACGCGAAGGCGTTCCCCGATGCGCTGCAGCAGCGGATCGCCGCGATCGCTCCCGAGGACCTGGCGCTGCTGGTCTACACCTCGGGCACCACCGGCAAGCCCAAGGGCGCGATGCACCTGCACGGCGCGTTGACCTGGACGGTGCGCCATGCCGCACTGGTGCTGCCGCAGGTGTCCGGCGACGAGCGCATGTGCTTCCTGCCCTTGTGCCACATCGCCGAGCGCATGATCGGCGAGTTCTCGTCGATCTACGCCGGCTCGATCCTCAATTTCGTCGAGAACCCCGACACGGTGCCGGAGAACGTGCGCGAGATCGCGCCGACCATCTTCTTCGCCGTGCCGCGAGTGTGGGAGAAGTTCTACTCGGCGGTGACGATCGCCGTCCGCGAGGCCACGCGGCCGCAGCAATGGACGTATGCCTGGGCGATCGGCGTCGGGCGCCAGGTGGCCGGCCGCGTGCTCGCGCAGCGGCCGGTGTCCGCCTGGTTGAAGCTGCGGTTCCTCGTGGCGCGGGCGCTGGTGCTGAACAACGTGCGCAGGATGATCGGCATCCATCGGGCGCGCTACCTGCTGACCGGCGCCGCGCCGATCGCACCCGACCTGATCCAGTGGTACCTCGCGCTCGGCGTGCCGATGCTCGAAGGCTGGGGCATGACCGAGACCTCTGGTCTGGGCATCGTGAACCCGGTCGACGCGATGCGCATCGGCACCATCGGCAAGGCGGCGCAAGGCGTGCAGGCGCGCATCGACCCGGCCAGCGGCGAGATCCAGGTGCGCGGCCGTAATGTTTTCGCCGGTTACCTCAACCAGCCCGAGAAGACCGCCGAGGCGATCGATGCCGATGGCTGGTTGCGTACCGGCGACGTCGGCAGCGTCGACGCCGACGGCTACTACCGCATCACCGACCGCATGAAGGACATCATCATCACCGCGGGGGGCAAGAA
>DASURM010000162.1:0-12360 GCA_036280035.1 Burkholderiaceae bacterium
TCGGCGGCGTTCGCGCCGGCGCACGACAACCGCTTCCTGATCGTCAGCTTCAGCACCGACTGGCGGTTCGCGCCGGCGCGCTCGCGGGAGATCGTCAAGGCGCTGGTCGACAACCGCATCGCGGTCAGCTACGCCGAGATCGACGCACCGCACGGCCACGACGCGTTCCTGCTCGACGATGCGCGCTACCACGACGTGCTGCGCTCTTACTTCGAGCGCGTTGCGCTCGAGGCGAGCGCGTTGCGCCGAATCGACGCTGCCCCCTGCCCTGTCCCGCCCCCTCGAGGGAGCGGAGACGCGCTCGAGGGGGAGGCGCCCGCTCTGCCATGAGCGAACGCCGCGACCTGGAGGTGATCGCCGAGCTGGTGCCGGCGGGCTCGCGCGTGCTCGACCTCGGCTGCGGCGACGGCGAGCTTCTGGCGCACCTGGCCGCGCGCCGCGGCTGCAGCGGCTACGGCGTCGAGATCGCCGATGCCAACATCCCGCGCTGCGTGCATCGAGGCGTGCAGGTGATCCAGCTCAACCTCGACGAGGGCCTGGCGCTGTTCGACGATCGCAGCTTCGACGTCGTGCTGCAGCTCGACACGCTGCAACACCTGCGCAACACCGAGCGCATGCTGCAGGAGACGGCGCGCGTGGGCCGTATCGGCATCGTCAGCTTCCCGAATTTCGCGCACTGGCCCAACCGGCTGTCGGTGGCGCGCGGCCGCATGCCGGTGACCAAGACGCTGCCGTACCAGTGGTACGACACACCCAACATCCGCGTCGGCACGTTTGCCGATTTCGAGGTGCTGGCGCGCCGCAACGGGCTGCGCATCCTCGATGCGTTCGGCCTGCACGACGGCGAGGTGGTGCGGCGCTGGCCCAATCTGCGTGCCAGCGTCGCGGTGTTCAAGTTCGCGCGCGGTGTTGCCTGAGTCGGACGCGAGCCGGCACCTACGTGCCGGCTTGCGCCTGCGAAGGGGCCGGCGCATGCAGGCGCCGGTGCGGGCCGCAAGCCTGAGGCCGCCCGCGCCCCCGAAATCGCCGTTGGGTCGGCATACCGTCGTCGTCGGTGGTGTTCGGGCAAGCCCCGAGCCGGTTGCGACGCGCGCACTGCCTACACTGCGGCCATGAGGCTCCCTCGCTCCCAGCGCGCTGCGTCGCGCGCGCCTGCGGATCGCGAAGGCTGGACACGCTTGACGATGCAGGCGCTTCACACGCACGACGAGATTCCGCTGCACTTGCGGCAGTGGACCGTCGAGAGCCCGCGCGGGCTGGTGCTGCTGGTGCACGGTCTGGGCGAACACATCGGCCGCTACGCCGCGCTGGCGGCGCGGCTCAACGAGGCCGGTTGGGGCGTCGCGGGCTACGACCACCGCGGCCACGGCGCATCGGGCGGCCCGCGCGGCGCGATCGCTCAGCCGCACAGCCTGCTCGACGATCTGGGCGTGGTGATCGATGCGCTGCGCCCCGAGCGAGCGTGCCCGTTGGTGTTGTTGGGGCACAGCCTGGGCGGGCTGATCGCCGCGCGCTTCGTCGCCGAAGGCCTTGCCGCTCCGCATGCGGCGTGGTGGCGGCCGGTCGACGCGCTGGTGCTGTCGTCGCCCGCGCTCGACCCCGGCATGAATCCCTTGCAGCGGGCGCTGCTGTCGCTGCTCGGGCCGCTGGCGCCGAGTCTGGCGGTTGGCAACGGGCTCGAGCCAGCCTGGATCTCGCGCGATCCGGCGGTGGTGCGCGCGTACGTTGCAGACCCGCTGGTGCACGACCGCGTGACGCCGAGGCTGGCGCGCTTCATCGTCGATGCCGGCGCGCTGGTGCGCGCGCGCGCACCGCGCTGGACGGTACCGACGCTGCTGCTGTGGGCCGGTGCCGACCGCTGCGTTGCGCCCGCCGGCAGCGCCGAGTTCGCCGCCGCGGCGCCGCGCGGCGTGGTAACGCACACTTGCTATCCGCAGATGGCGCACGAGATCTTCAACGAACCCGAGCGCGACCGGCCGCTGGCCGAGCTGACGCGCTGGCTGGCCGCGCTGCCGCTGCCGCAGCCGGCAGAGACCCTGGAGTGAACGACGATGAACGCACGCGACACCCACCCCGCCGCCGCACCGCAGGCGGCGCTTTCGGCGGCGCAGAGCCGCCAACTCGGAGACTTCTCGGCGCAGGCCTGGGACGAGCGTATCGTGCCCGAGCTGAAGCGCTACATCGAGGTGCCCGCCAAGAGCCCGATGTTCGATGCGCAGTGGCAGAGCCACGGCTACATCGACCACGTGGTCCGCGCGGCCGCCGCCTGGGTCGAGTCGCGCAAGGTGGCGGGCCTGAAGCTCGAAGTGATCCGCCTCGAAGGCCGTACGCCGGTGATCGTGTTCGAAGTGCCGGCGACCAGGGCCGGCAGCAGCGGCACCGTGGTGATGTACGGCCACCTCGACAAGCAACCCGAGTTCAACGGCTGGCGCAACGATCTCGGGCCGTGGACACCCAAGCTCGACGGCGATCTGCTGTACGGCCGCGGCGGCGCCGACGACGGCTATGCGGTGTTCGCCGCCATCAGCGCGATCGAGGCTCTCGACGCTCAAGGCATCGCCCGCCCGCGCGTGGTCGGACTGATCGAGAGCTGCGAGGAGAGCGGCTCGTTCGACCTGCCCGCGTACCTCGACGCGCTGAAGCCGCGGTTGGGCGACGTGTCGCTCGTGGTGTGTCTGGACTCCGGCGCCGGCAACTACGATCAGCTCTGGCTCACCACGTCGCTGCGCGGCATGGTGTCGGGCGTGCTGAAGGTCGAGGTGCTGACCGAAGGCGTGCACTCGGGCGACGCCAGCGGGCTGGTGCCGTCGAGCTTTCGCATCCTGCGCCAGTTGCTCGATCGACTGGAAGATTCGCACACCGGCCGGCTGCTGCCCGAGGCCTTCCACTGCCAGGTGCCGGCCGAGCGCGTCGAGCAGGCGCGCGCCGCGGCCTCCATGCTCGGCCAGGAGGTGTGGCGGCGCTTTCCGTGGGCGTGCGGCGCCGACGGCGGCGCGTCGCTGCCGACTACCACCGACCCGGTGCAGGCGCTGCTCAACCGCACGTGGCGGCCGACGCTGTCGGTCACCGGCGTCGACGGCATGCCAGAGCTCGGCAACGCCGGCAACGTGCTGCGGCCTTACACCGCGTTCAAGCTGAGCCTGCGGCTGCCGCCGCTGGTCAGCGGTCACGAGGCGTCGTTGAAGCTCAAGGAGCTGCTGGAGGACAACGCGCCGTACAACGCGCGCGTGACCTTCCACCCCGACGGCCGCGCCGGCGCGCTCGGCGCCACCGGCTGGAACGCGCCGTCGCTGTCGAGCTGGCTCGAGACGGCGCTGAACGACGCCTCGCTCGCGCACTATGGCGCGCCACTCGGCTTCATCGGCCAGGGTGGAACGATCCCGCTGATGAGCATGCTGGCGCAGGGCTTTCCCAGCGCGCAAATGATGGTGTGCGGCGTGCTCGGTCCGAAGAGCAACGCGCATGGGCCCAACGAGTTCCTGCACGTGCCGTATGCCAAGCGGCTGACCGCTGCGGTGTCGCAGGCGATCGCGGCGTGCCCGTGACTCTCGAGCCAATGGGGCTGACCACATTGCCCGATCCCCGCCCGGGCGGGCCGGGCGGGCCCGGCCCTGGGGGCGCTCAGAACGTGTACCCCGCTCGCACCGCCTGTCCCGACAACGGCTCGAGCAGCGGCAGCAGCGGCGCCAGCGGCGGGTAGCGCAGCGCCACGCGGGTGGCGTAAGCGAAGAAGCGCGGCAGGTCGGTGCTGTAGCGTGGCTTGCCGTCGCGGTGCTTGAGGCGGCAGAAGATGCCCAGCACCTTGAGGTGGCGCTGCAGGCCCATCCACTCGAGCGCGCGCCAGCACTCGCCGAAGTCGTCGGCGAATGCGTGCCCGGCCAGCACCGGCGTGGCGCGCGCGGCCTGCCACCAGCGTACCGCCCAGTCGATCTCGCGCTCTTCGTCCCACGAGACGAAGGCGTCGCGCAGGAGGCAGGCGATGTCGTAGGTGACCGGGCCGACCACGGCGTCCTGGAAGTCGAGGATGCCGGGGTTCGGGTCGCTGCGCATCAGGTTGCGCGGCATCCAGTCGCGGTGCACCACCACCCGCGGCTGCGCCAGCGCGCTGGCCACCAGCAGATCGCTCAGCCGGGTCCACGAGGCCAGCTCGGCGCTGCCCCATTGCACGCCGAACTCGCGCTGCACGCACCAGTCGGGAAAGAGTTGCAGCTCGCGGCGCAGCAGCGCCTCGTCGTACGGCGGCAACCCGGCGGGCTCGACCCGTTGTTGCCATTGCACCAGCGCGGCGATCGCCTCGCGCATCAGGCGGTCGGCGTCGGCCGGCGTCGCTTCGCGCAGCGCGTCGAGGTACAGCGTGCGGCCGAGGTCGCTCAGCAGCAGGAAGCCCTGCGCCTCGTCGGCCGCGAGCACCTGCGGCGCATGCAGCCCCGCGGCGGCGATGCGCCGCGCGATGTCGACGAACGGCCGCACGTCTTCGTGCGGTGGCGGCGCATCCATCACGATGAAGCTGCGGTTCGCCGAGTGAATGCGCAGATAGCGCCGGAAGCTGGCGTCGGCCGACGCCGGCGCGAGGCTGGCGGTGTTCAGCGCGTAGCGGTCGGCCAGCGGTTCCAGCCAGCGCTCGAAGTGGCGCTGACGCGCGGGGTCGGTCCACGCGACGCCGTCGGCGTGTGCGGTGGGCGTGGGCGGCATCTGGGAGGCGCGATGGATAATCGCGCGCATTGTACGAACGCGCTTTCGTTGCGGCGCGGGCTGGATTCCTCGGCGGAAGTCGCGCGCCGAGCCCAGCGCACCTTCAGCGTCCGAACCACAACCGCCGTGCCGATCCGCCTGCGTCGCGCCGATCTGCATCGCCGCACGATGCGGGCGGTGCTGGCCACCGCGGCATACGCTCCGGCTGCGCTGCTCGCGCAGCCTCAGGCGGCGGTGCCGGCGGCAGCGGCGGCCAGCGAAGCGGCCGAAGCGTCGCTGCCACTGGCACCGAGCCGCGAACTGGCGCCGCCGCCGCGCGGCGACGCCGCGCGTTCGCGCTCGCTGGTGATCCGCGCCGATCGCCTGCAGTCGAGGCCCGATCTCGACACCGTGGCCGAAGGCCACGTCGAGTTCCGCCGCGCGGGCACCGTGATCCGCGCCGATCGCGTCACCTACGACAGTGCCGACGACCTCGCCAAGGCGACCGGCAACGTGCGGGTCAGTCGCGACGGCAATCACTACTGGGGCCCGGAACTGCAGCTGTACGTGCAGCGCTTCCAGGGCTTCTTCCTCGAGCCGCACTTCACGCTCGGGCGAACGGGGGCAGGTGGCACTGCCGAACGCTTCGACTTCCTCGACCCGTCGCGCTCGGTGGCCGTCAAGGCCACCTACACCAGTTGCCCACGCGACGGCTCGGGCGACCCCGACTGGCTGCTGAAGGCCGACCGCGTGCGCATCGACCTCGAGGCCAACGAAGGCGTGGCCGAGGGCGCGGTGCTGCGCTTTCTCGGCGTGCCGATCCTCGCTATGCCCGTCATGAGCTTTCCGCTCACCGACGACCGCAAGTCGGGCTGGCTGCCGCCGACCGTCAACCTCGATTCCAAGAGCGGCCTCGAGCTCGCGGTGCCGTACTACTGGAACATCGCGCCCAACCGCGACGCGACGATCACGCCGGGGATCCTGACCCGCCGCGGCGCGGCGCTCGCGACCGAGTTCCGCTACCTCGAGCCCGGCGACGAGGGCCGCATCGAGGTCGAGGGCCTGCCCAACGACCGGGTGGCGCGGCACGATCGCTGGCTGAGCGACTTCGCGCACCACGGCGCGCGCGAGCGCATCGGGCTGAACTACAAGATCGATGCGATCCGCGTGTCGGACGATGACTACTGGAAGGACTTCCAGCGCCAGATCCGCTCGTTCACGCCCCGGCTGCTGCCGCTGACGGCCAACATCGAGCAGGGCACCGAGCGCGGCGGCTTCGACTCGCGCTGGTACGCCGGCACGCAGCGCTGGCAGGTGCTCAGCTCGGGCGATCCGACCACCGAGATCGTGCCGCCGTACGACCGCAGCGGCCAACTCGGGGCGCATGTCGACGGTGCGCTGCCGCTGGGGATGCGCATCGACGCCGTGTCGGAGATCAACCGCTTCACGCTCGCCGAGGGTCTGCCGAGCGCCGCCAGACCCAACGGCTGGCGCTGGCACGGCCTGGCCAGCCTGACGCGGCCGTGGGAGACGCCCGCCACCTGGGTGCGGCCGAAGTTCATGCTCAATGCCGCCAGCTACGACCTCGATCAGGCGATGGTCGATGGCCGCACTCGGGCCTCGCGGCTGATACCGACCTTCAGCCTCGATACCGGCGCGGTGTTCGAGCGCGACAGCACATGGTTCGGCAAGGCGCAGCGCCAGACGCTGGAGCCCAGGCTGTTCTATGCCAACACGCCGTTTCACGAGCAGCGGACGCTGCCGAACTTCGATTCGGCGCCGATCGACTTCAACACCGTCTCGGTGTTCACCGAGAACGCGTTCTCGGGGATCGATCGCGTCAGCGATGGGCACCAGATCACCGCCGGTGCGACCACCCGCTGGCTCGGCGCGGGCAACGGCGCCGAGACGCTGCGTCTGGGCATCGCGCAGCGCTATCTGTTTCGAGACCTGCGAATCACCCCCGATGGAGTGCCGCAGACGCAGCGTCTGTCGGATCTGCTGCTCGACGGCTCGACGTCGCTGGTGCCCAGTTGGCAGTTCGACGTGTCGCTGCAATACAGCGCGGAGACGAGCCGTCCCGAGCGCTCGATCGTGAGTGTGCGGTACCTGCCCGAGCCGTTCCACGCACTCAGCGCGACGTACCGATTTGCCCGCGGCTTGTCCGAACAGGTGGAACTCGGCTGGCAATGGCCGGTCTACCGGCGCGACCCCGGCGCCGCAGCGGGCAACGGCAAGTGCGGCGGCTCGCTCTATGCGGTGGGCCGCCTCAACTACAGCACCCGCGACAGCCGCCTTACCGACTCGATCGTCGGCTTCGAATACGACGCAGGGTGCTGGATCGGACGCGTGGTCGCCGAGCGGTTGTCGGTCGGCCGCACCGAAGCCAGCACGCGGCTGTTGCTGCAGCTGGAGCTGGTGGGCTTGTCGCGCATCGGCGCGAACCCGCTTCAGGTGTTGAAGGACAATATCCCCGGATACCGCCTGCTTCGAGAGGAGCGTAAGGGCCCCTACGAGCCGACGATCGATGATTGAGCACTTCAGAAGCCGCGGTGGTGCGTGGCGCCTGACGTTGACGCTCGGGCTGTGCGCGCTCGCGGCGGCAGCGTTCGGGCAGGCCGGGCGTGCGCTACGGGCGGGCGACTACATCGTGGCGGTCGTCAACAGCGAACTGGTCACCGCCTTCGAGGTCGAGCAGCGTCTCGCGCGCGCCCGAGAGGAACTCCGCCGCAGCGGAGCCCGGGAGCCCGCGAGCGATGAGCTGCGCAAGCAGGTCGTCGACTCGCTGATCGACGAGCGCGTGCTGGTCACCTATGCGCGCGACAGCGGTGCCAAGGTCGACGAGGTCGAGCTCGATCGTGCGGTCAACAGCGTGGCCGCGAACAACCGGATGAGCCTGGCCGAGCTGCGCAGCCGGCTGGCCGCCGAGGGCCTGGAGTTCGGGCGCTTCCGCAACAACCTGCGCGACCAGATCCTGGTCGAGCGAATTCGCGAGCGCGAAGTGCACCAGCGGATCCGCGTCACCGATTCGGAGATCGACCGCTATCTCGAGCAGCAGAAGAGCACGGCCGCTGCGGCGATCGAGCTGAACCTGGCGCAGATCCTGGTCAGCGTGCCGGAGAACGCCAGCGACGCCATCGTCGCCGAGCGCAAGGCGCGCATCGATGCCGCGCTGGCGCGCCTGCGCGGCGGAGCCGATTTTGCGGCCGTCGCCCGCGAGGTGTCCGAGGACGGCAACCGGGCCAACGGCGGCGTGATCGGACTGCGGCCCGCGTCGCGGCTGCCGGACCTGTTCGTCGAACAGGCGCGCGACCTGAAGGTCGGCGAGGTCAGCCCCCAGCCGTTTCGCAGCAGCGCCGGTTTTCACCTCTTGAAGGTGATCGAACGCCGCGACGGGCAGGCGGTGCGGGTGCAACAGACTCGAGCCCGGCACATCCTGCTGCGCACCTCCGCGCAAGCCAGCGTGGAGGATGCGATGCGCCGCCTGCTCGAGTTGAAGCAGCAGGTCGAATCGGGGCAGCGCCGCTTCGAGGACGTGGCGCGCGAAGTCTCGGAGGACACCACGGCTTCCGCGGGCGGTGACCTCGGGTGGGCATCGCCCGGCAGCTTCGTGCCCGAGTTCGAGGAAGCGATGAACCGGCTCGCGCCCGGCGCGATTTCGCCGCCGGTGGTCTCGCGCTTCGGCGTGCACCTGATCCAAGTGATCGAGCGCCGCGAGGTCGAGCTCAGTGCCAAGGAGGTGCGCGAGCAGGCGCAAGCCGCGCTGCGCGAGCAGAAGTTCGGCGCCGCATACCAGGAGTGGATCAAGGATCTGCGCGCGCGCGCCTACATCGAGATGCGCGATCCGCCGCAGCAATGAGTGCGGTGCTGCAGGCGGGCGCCGGCCGCGCCGCGCGATGGTGAGCCACGCGCCGCGCAAGCGCTTCGGCCAGCACTTCCTGGTCGACGACAGTCTGATCGACGCGATCGTTCGTGCGATCGACCCGAGGCCCGATGATCACATCGTCGAGATCGGCCCCGGTCGCGGCGCGCTGACCGAGCCGCTGCGTGCCAGTGGGGCGCGGCTGACTCTGATCGAGCTCGACCGCGACCTGGCCGCACACTGGCAACG
The DNA here is from genome assembly GCA_036280035.1 of Burkholderiaceae bacterium. Classification (GTDB taxonomy): domain Bacteria; phylum Pseudomonadota; class Gammaproteobacteria; order Burkholderiales; family Burkholderiaceae_C; genus JAEUPI01. The sequence continues at coordinate 8,783 of DASURM010000162.1, forward strand.
GGCGACCCGGCTCGAGCTGGTGCAGGCCGACGTGCTGCGCGTGGATTTCGCGCCGCTGGCGGCAGGCCGGCGGATTCGGGTGGTGGGCAACCTGCCGTACAACATCTCGACGCCGATCCTCTTCCATCTGCTCGCGGCCGTGCGGCACGTGGTCGACCAGCACGTGATGCTGCAGAAGGAGGTGGTCGACCGCATTGCCGCCACGCCGGGCGGTCGCGAGTACGGGCGGTTGAGCGTGATGCTGCAGTGGCGCTACGAGATCGAACGCCTGTTCGATGTGCCCGCCGCGGCCTTCGATCCGCCGCCGCGCGTCACGTCGGGCGTGTTGCGCATGGTGCCGCTGGCCGATCCGCCCGTGGTCGATGCGGCGCTGCTGTCGCAGATCGTGACGGTGGCGTTCTCGCAGCGGCGCAAGCTGCTGCGCCACACGCTGGGGAGGTGGCTCGAGCAGGTCGACGGGGAGGTAGGCGCGTTCGACCTGCGGCGCCGCGCCGAAGAGGTGGCGGCCGCGGAATACGTGGCGCTGGCCCAAGCGGTGGCCGCGGCGCAGGGGTGAGGCCGCAGGCTCGGTGGGTGGGCCCTCTGGCGGCCTCGAGGCGAGGCCGCCGCGGCGTCACGCCGCGTTCAACCACATCGCGGTGTCGAACGCGCTGCTCATCAGCGGCATGTTCATGCCGAAGTTCGGGTTGACGCCGTTCTTCGACACATTCTTCGGCGCCGGCTTGTCGACAGCTGCGGCGCCGTCGTGTCCGCGCTCCAGCGCGTGGGCATCGGAGCCGCGCGGTACCGCAAACGAATAGAAGCAGCGGAAGGCGACGCGGCGCTCGGCCCAGAAGTCCGCGGCGTCGCGGAACACGTCGAGCAACTGTTCGCGTGCTTCGCGATCGAACCGGGGGTTGTCTGGCAACTGCTCCAGCACCACCACGAACCCGGGCTGGGTGCCGGCCTTGTGCACCAGGTCGGTCATGCAGTCGTACAGCGCGTCCAGGTTCTTGCCGAAGTGGTTCGGAAACAGGAACGACTCGGCGATCTTGTCCAGCACCTCCTGCTTCGACTGCGCGCTCGACAGGTCGGCATACAGGAAGTGCTGGCCGGCGCCTTCGGCCGCTTGCATGAGTTCATCGACGCGGTACGCGCGAATGGATTGGACGATGTTGGGACGGACTGTCTGGAGCAGCATGGCCTCTGTTCCTTGATCAAGGTATCAGGTCTCTCGGCAACTCACTGCGCGATGCGGCGGAAGCTCGCGTAGTGGTCGCCAGTGTAGTAACAAATTTCGGGCTGCCTGACCGAAACGCCTCCGCAGACGATGCGACGCGCACCTCGGTTGCTGGCTCCGGGCGTGGGTACGGTGTATTCGCGGTAGTAACCTCGCGCCTGCCGCGGAAGCTGGCGTTCGCGATTGCCGAACGTCGCACCATCCTTGGCGTAGGGGAACGGACCTCCGGCCCGGACGAGCCTTTCGGTCTGTTGCGCCTCGCGGGGCAACTCCGCCAATGCCACCGAGTCACTCGCCGTGACCGGCCCCTTGGCCTGAACCGCGCCGGCCAGCGCCGACGAGACGGCGACTGCTGTAGCAAGCCCTAACTTAAATAACGGCCCCGACAGCAGCGACCGAACGGTCCAATCCACGGGTAAACCCTGAACTTTAACTGGATAATGGTACCGGAACGGGTCAAAAACCTCAAGCTAAGTGCCTCAATCTTGTGCAGGATCAGGGTTTGACGAGCAAGCGCACACACTCGTATCAAGCTGCTCGCATAGGAGTCAGCAGTTGACCGAGGCCGTCCAAGAAGAACGGATCGTGGAGAAAAGTGACCCCGCTCGCTACGTGCGCAAGGCGTTGGCGTCGGCCACGGTTACCGCCGTCATGTTGACGATGCGTCGCACAGTGGCCGAGGGGGTCAGGATGTGCACCGGCTTGGCCGCGCCGAGCAGCACCGGACCGATGGCGATGCCGCCGCCAGCCGCCTGCTTGAGCAGGTTGTACGAGATGTTGGCGCTGTCGATGTCGGGCAGCACCAGCAGATTGGCCTCGCCGCTCAGCGTCGAGCGCGGCATCAACTCGCGGCGGTAGGCGGCGTCGAGCGCGGCATCGCCGTGCATCTCGCCGTCGACCTCGAGCCAGGGGGCAGCCTCGTGGATCAGCGGCAGCGCGCGGCGCATCTTCTGCGCCGACGGGAGGTTGCTCGAACCGAAGTTCGAGTGCGACAGCAGTGCCGCCTTCGGTTGCAGGCCGAAGCGGCGCATTTCCTCAGCGGCCAGCACGGTGATCTCGGCGATCTCCTCGCTCGTCGGATCGGCGTTGACGTGGGTATCGACCAGGAACACCTGACGCCCGGGCAGGATGAGCCCGTTCATGCAGGCAAAGGTCTTGACCCCGGCTCGCTTGCCGACCACCTGGTCGATGAACACCAGGTGCGTCGCCGTCGTGCCCCAGGTGCCGCAGATCATGCCGTCGACCTCGCCCTTGTGCAGCAGCATCGCGCCGATCAGCGTCAGGCGACGCCGCATCTCGATCTTGGCCAGTTGCGCCGTGACGCCCCTGCGCTCGGTGAGGCGGTGGTAGGTCTGCCAGTAGTCGCGGTAGCGGTGGTCATGCTCGGTGTTGACGACGTCGTAGTCGCGCTCGGCCTGCAGCCTCAGGCCGAACTTCTCGCAGCGCTTTGCGATCACCGCAGGACGGCCGATCAACGTGGGCCGCGCCAGGTTCTCGTCGACCACCACCTGCACCGCGTGCAGCACGCGCTCCTCCTCGCCCTCGCAGAACACGACGCGCTTGCGCGCCGCGCGCCTGGCGAGCGTGAAGATCGGCTTCATCGTCGCACCCGAGGCGTAGACGAAGGTATGCAGCTTCTCGCGGTAGGCGTCCATGTCGGCGATCGGACGCAGCGCAACGCCGGCCTCTTGCGCAGCCTTCGCGACCGCCGGGGCGACGCGGATCATCAGCCGCGGGTCGAACGGCTTGGGGATCAGATACTCCGGCCCGAAGCTGAGCGTTGAGCCGGAGTAGGCCGCGGCCACCACGTCGCTCTGCTCGGCCTGTGCCAGTTCGGCCAGGGCGTGCACCGCGGCCACCTCCATCGAGGCGGTGATCGTCGTTGCGCCGCAATCGAGCGCGCCGCGAAAGATGTACGGGAAGCACAAGACGTTGTTGACCTGGTTCGGGTAGTCGGTGCGGCCGGTGGCCATCACCGCATCGGAGCGAACGGCGTTCACTTCCTCGGGCATGATCTCCGGCGTCGGATTGGCCAGCGCGAAGATCAGCGGCCGGTCGGCCATGGCCTGCACCATCGCCGGCTTCAGCACACCGCCGGCCGAGAGACCGAGAAACACGTCGGCCCAGACGATCACTTCGGCCAGCGTGCGCAGCTTGGTGTCCTGCGCGAACTCCTGCTTGTCGGGGTCCATCAGCTCGGTGCGGCCTTTCCATACCACGCCGGCCAGGTCGGTGACCCAGATGTTCTTCTTCGGCAGGCCCAGCTTGAGCAGCAGGTTCAGGCAGGCCAGCGCGGCCGCGCCAGCCCCGGAGGCGACGAGCTTCACATCCTTGATGCTCTTGCCGACGACCTTCAGGC
>DASURM010000163.1:0-15410 GCA_036280035.1 Burkholderiaceae bacterium
CGCTGTCCGCATCGAGTCGATGCTCCAGGTGCCGGCGCCCGCGGCGGCGAAGAACAGGAAGACGAAGCAGAACAGCACCGCGCTCTCGCCCGCGTTGAGCATCGGCACCAGCGCGTTGCCCTGCGGCGCGTGGGCCATGAAGTACGCCGCGGCCATCTCGCCGGACATGATGAACGCCGCCACGCGCGTGAACAGGCCGATCAGCAGCAGGGCGCCACCGACCGACTCGATCGTGCCGGCCAAGCCCATCAGCGAGACCAGCTGCAGGTTGTCGAACATCGCCACGTGCGGCACCTTGAACAGCTTGGCCGCGCCGTGCAGCAGGAACAGGTAGCCCGCGACGATGCGCAGCAGCGCTTGTGCGCGCGGCGCCCAGGCGTCGAGCCCGGCAATAGCGGTATTCGCCATCGGTGTCTCCTTGCTTCGGATTGAGGGCCCGCGCAGTGTAAGGAGCAACACCGCGGCCTGCAGCCGCGCTGCCCGGGCCCGCGGCGCTCAGGGGCCGACCGGATGGTAGTAGCGCGCCTCGAGTGCCTTGGCGTTGGTGAGGTGCAGCCGCACCATCACGCGCTCGAGCCAGTTCAGTCGCTTGAAGCTGCCGTCAGGCATCGCGAGCACCGGCCCGAGGATGGGCTCGTCTTCGATGCGCGACTCCTGATACGGCTCGATGATGGCGTTGCTCATGCGGATCCCCTTGCAGTCGGCGGCCCGCGGGCTCGCCGGCATATGTAACTGCATGTATTCTAGGAGCAGACCCGCACGGCGAGAAGGGGCTGTTACCCCGGAACCGCCCCTGCGACTGAAGGGCCGGCGATCGCGCGCACGCGCTGCTGCAGTTGCCGCACGTACGGGTCGTCGAGGCCCAGCGTGTCGAGCTGGCCCGCGAGCTGTTCGAGGTAGTCGCGGTTGCTGCCGAACAAGCCGACGGCGCCGGCGATCATCGTCGCGGTGTCCTCCAGCGGCAGTTGGCCGACGTAGTCGGCATGCGCCACGTTGGCGGTCATCGCCAGCGCGGTGATCTCACCCTGCGGGGTCGACATCGGCAGCAGCGCCGGGCTGTAGCCGCCGCGCAGCATCTCGCGGCGCCACAGCATCGACGACTCGATCTCGACCTGTGCAGCGGCCAGGCGAAACGCGAGCCCGGTGCAGCCACCGCTGCCGGGCTGCAGCGCGAGCATCAGCGCCGGCTGCGCGCGCGAGCCGCGCCCCAGCGTCGAGCGAAGGCAGAAGCACCGGTGGAACCCCTGCAGCCGCGCCAGCCGCACTTCGGCGAAGTGCACGCCGGGATCCCACATCAACGAACCGTAGCCGTAGACCCAGAGGTCGCGCCCCGCTCCGTGTTCGGCCAGCAACGCCAGCCGTGTCGCCTCGATCTGCTCGTTGGGCAGCCGCCAGTCCGGCGGCAGGCCGTGCGCCCGGGCGCGCTCGTCCCATTGCGCGAGCAGCTCCCACGTGGGGCGCAGCCGCGATTGCTCGGCCGGCGTCAGCTTGCCGCGTAGCGCAGGCAGGTGCTCGAAGGCATCGGTGGTCACGGTGCGGGTGGACGGAAGGATCAGGCCACCGCATGATGCCGCAGGTTGCAATCGCGGCCGTGGCCTGCCTTGCCACCGCCGGGCGCGGCGGCTACAAACGCGCCCATGCGACAGCTCGTGCTGCTGTGCGACGGCACCAACAACAACCTCACCGGCGCGGCCAAGGACACGCACGTGGTCGCGCTGGCCGAGCTGTTGCGCGCCGACCCCGACGCGCAGCGCCTGGTGTTCTACGACCCCGGCGTCGGCAACCCGGGCGAACTGCCCGGCATCACGCTGTGGGACAAGGCCCGGCGCTTCGCCGAGCGCGTCGACGGCCTCGCCTTCGGGCGCGGCGTGTTCGACAACATCGCCGAGGGCTACCGCTTCCTGATGCGGCACTGGCAGGGCGAGGGCGACCAGATCTGGCTGTTCGGGTTCTCGCGCGGCGCGTTCACCGCGCGCAGCATCGGCGGCCTGGTCAACCGCTTCGGCGTGCTGCAGCCGCAGCTCGAGCCGCTGGTGCCGACGCTGCTGCACCTGTACTTCTCGGGCGCCACCGCGCACGTCGACGCGATCAGCGCGCAGGCCACGCGGCTGTTCGCGCAGGAGCCGGCGCACCGCGCCTACATCGAGTTCGTCGGCGTGTGGGACACGGTGCAGACCGTCGGCACCTGGCCGTTCTCGCTGCGCATGAAGGCCAAACCCACGCTGCACGAGAAGCGCTTCGTCCACGTGCGGCAGGCGCTGGCGCTCGACGAGCACCGCGCGCAGTTCGTGCCGCGCGCCTACGCCGAGAACAACGGCTCGTTCGACGCCGCCGGCGGCCGCAAGGGATCGGTGTTCCAGTTGTGGTTTCGCGGCGCGCACTGCGACGTCGGTGGCGGCTATGCGCTCGACCAGAGCGCGCTCGCGCGCACGCCGCTGGTGTGGCTGGTGTCGCAGGCGGTAGGCTGCGGCCTGCGGCTGCGCCACGACGGGCAGCCGGTCGACAGCGAGGAGCGCGCCGCCGCCGCGGTGGCGCGAGCGCTGCAACACGCCACCGGCGCACCCGACCCGGTGACCTCGGGCCAGGCGCCACGCGTCGTGCACTGCCAACTGCATGCCACCCCGCTGTGGGCGCTGAGCGGCATGGAGCTGCGCGATTCGCGGCGCGTGCGGATCGACGATTCGCCCGACGCGAAGGTGAAGATGGCCGAGCATCCGTCGGTCGCGCAGTGGGATGCGCAGTTTCCGCGCGACAGCGTGTGGCGTCGTGCCGGCCTCACCGCCTGGTGGTGGGCGTACCTGGTGGCGGCGCTGGCGATCGCGGTGGGGCTCGGCTGGCTGCTGCTCGGCACGCCGGCCGGCGTCGGTGAGACACTCGCCGCCAACTGGCAGATGCAGGGCTGGCAGTTGGGCGCGATCTTCTCGACCGACGGCAGTTGGTGGCAGACGGCGCTCGACTTTCACGCGCCGCGCTGGGCCGTGGTGTGGGACTTCGCGCTGATCCTGTGCTACGGCTACGTGCTGGCCACGCTGGCGGCGCGCGCGTTCGCGCATGCCGCGTCGTTCAACCGCTACGGCCGCGCGGTGCCCAGGGCGCTGAACTGGCTGGGCTGGGCGCTGCCGGTGGTGGTGATCGGCGACGCCGCCGAGAACGTGTTCACCTGGCTCACGATCACCGCCGGCCACGCCGAGCTGTGGTGGCTGGCCTGGCCGTGCCGCCTCGGCATGGCGCTCGGCGCCGCCGCCAAGGTCGCCGGCCTGGCCGGCGTGTTGCTGTTGATCGTCGGCTGGCGCGCGCTGCGGCCGCGCTGAGGCGGCTGCCGCACGACCGCGCGCGACCCCCGGGCCGTCACAGACCCAGGTACGCTTCCTTGACCCGCGGGTCGTCGAGCAGCGCCGCGCCGCTGCCTTCGAGCACGATGCGGCCGTTCTCCAACACGCAGGCGCGGTCGGCCAACTGCAGCGACGCCGCCACGTTCTGCTCGACCAGCAGGATCGTCAGGCCCTGCGCGTGCAGCTCGCGCACCGTGCGGAACACCTCGCCGACCAGCGCCGGCGACAGCCCGAGCGACGGCTCGTCGAACATGATCATCCGCGGCGCACCCATCAGGCAGCGGCCGATCGCGAGCATCTGCTGCTCGCCGCCCGACAGCGTGCCGGCCGGCTGGGAAGCGCGCTCTTTGAGCCGCGGAAACATCGCGAACACGCGCTCGAGCGTCGCCACGGCGTGCGCGCGCGCGCGCGGCAGCATCGCGCCGATCTGCAGGTTCTCGAGCACGCTCATCGACGGGAACACCTGGCGGCCCTCGGCGACCTGGCCCACCCCCAGATTGCACACATGATGGCTGTCGAGGCCGCCGATCTCGCGGCCATCGAAACGGATCGACCCACCGCGCGGCCTCAGGATGCCCGCGACGGTACGGATCAGCGAGGTCTTGCCGGCGCCGTTGGCACCGACGAGCGCCACCACCTGCCCGTCGCCGACCGACAGACTCACGCCGTCGAGCGCCTGCGCATCGCCGTAGAACACCGACAGGTCGCGGACTTCGAGCATTTCAGTGGCCCATGGTGCTGCGCGCCGGTGCCTGCGGTGAATGAAGTCCAGACTTCGCGCAGCGCGCGCGCGAGGCAAAGCCGCGGCCACCGTGGTACGCGTCGTCGAAGACCACGAGCGTCTCAGCGCGGTGGGCGGTATCCGGGGTGGGCGATTTATGGGGCGGCGAGAAGCGCAGCGGCGTGAGGGGAAGTCCGGGGCCGCAGGCATCGGACCGGCGAGGACGCCGTGAAGTCTGCGGCGCGTCCAGCGCCGCGGACGGCGGTACCGCAGCCGCCCTCATGACGCGAGCATCGCAGCGCAGTCGCCGCGCAGCGGCGACCGCCACATCATGAGCCCGCACCGGATACCGCCCGCCGCGCCGCACTGAACTCCCCGACGGGGTTGCCCGCGAGCCAAGCACGGTCTCGACAAGCATGAGTTCCCACGTCGCACTCATGCGCTTGCCCCCACGGCCCTGCTCACCTTCACGCGCACGATGTCGGCACTCGACCCCGTGGCGTCGGTGAGGTCCATCGACATCATTGCCAGGGCGTTCAGGCTCGGCACGCCGAAGTCCTTGGCCAGCGGGGTGGCCCAGTGGTTGAACTGGCCGATCAACAGCAGCGTGTCGGGGCGGATGCCCTGGCGTACCACGGCGCGCCCCTGCACGCTGCGCTTGGGCGTGGCGATCTCGATCGTGTCGCCGTCGGCGATGCCCAGGCGCTCGGCGGCCGCGGTGTTGATGATCACGCCGCGGTGGCCGGCCACGTTGTCGGCCACCTCGCGGATCATCTGCACGCCGACGTTGCCGCCCCAGGCGTACTGCATGCTGCGCGCGGTCAGCAGCCAGAACGGGTAGTCGCTGCCCTTGGCGCCGCTGGCGGTGACGATGCCCTCCCACAGGGCCGGAAAGTCCTTCCACTTCGGCAGCGCCTGATACTCGTGGAGCTGCTGGTCCCACCAGCGCATGTCGTGTTCGTGCAGGCGACGCTTCAACTGCTCGCCCACGCGCAGCAGCCGCTCCTGATACGGCATCTCGAAGCGCAGGCCGCGGTCGACCAGCGTCGGGTACAGGTACCACTGCAGCCGCGGGAACGGCTTGGTGGCGAGGCCCTGCTCCTTCCACCAGTCGAGGCCCTTGGCCTGCGCGCCGTCGGTCAACTCGGCGCTGGCGGCGCGGCACACCGCGTCCCAGATCTGCTCGCGCGTGTAGGCCACGTCGGGCGCGAGCGAGAAATCGCCGTGCGCGTGCTTCAGCGCCACGCCGCCGGCGCCCTTGTTGATCGCGGCGTTGTACTTGTCGAGGATGCCGCAGCGGCGGGCCAGCTCGGTGGAGATGTCGGTGAAGTCGCGCGACTCGCCGCGCATCGGCACCACCGGCTGGCGCAGCGCGAAACCCTGCTGATCCCAGAACTGCTCGACGTACTTCGTGCCGCCGATGCGGATGAGCTGCAACCCCTCGAGATCGGTGGCGTCGGGCAGCAGGATGTCGGCAAAGTGGTTGGTCTCGTCGCGCGTGTAGGCCATCGCCACCACGAACGGGAAGCGCGCGATCTTCTCGCCCAGCGCCTTGGTATCCCAGAACGAGATCGCCGGGTTGGTGCGGTAGACGAACCACACATCGGGCAGCGTCACCGGCGGCAGACCCTCGGGCGTGCGGTCGAGGAACATCCACGAGAAATGCGTCGGCCCTAGCGCCTGCGCCCACGCACCGTTGCCCACCAGCGGCACCATCGTCTTGTAGGCGTTGCGGATGTTGGGCCGCGGCGACCAGCTGCCCTTCTCGGTCGGATTGAGCGGGTAGGCCATGAAGCCGTCGGGGCCCGCGGTCACGCTGTCGTGGCGCTCGGACATCGGCCGCACCAGCCGCACAGTGGTGCCGAGCGTGCCGCCGGGCACGTCGAGCGCGCCCACCAGGCAAGCCAGCAGCGTGCGCGCCCAGCAGCACTCGTAGCCGCCCCAACCGTTGTTGACCGTCTTGCCCAAGGTCACCGCCACCGGGCGGAACGGCAGTGTGCGGCCATCGATCTCGATGGTCTGGCCGACGCACGCGTGCTCGATGTACTCGTGCGCGATCTTGCGCATCGTCGCGGCGGGCACGTCGCACACGCGCTGCGCCCACTCGGGCGAGTACTCGCGCATGTGCTCGACCAGGCAGTCGAAGCCGGTGCGACCGGCGAGCATGCCGTCGGCCAGTACCTCGTCGTCGGCGCCGATCTCGATGGCGTCGACCGTCACCGAGCCTTCGAGCGCTTCGTCGAGATCGGCGGCGTCGTGCGGCCTGGCGCTGGCGGTCTTGCGGTCCCACACCAGCGGCTTCTTCGTGATGCGGTCGCGCAGGTAGTAGCCGTTCGGTCCCACCAGGTACGCCGACGCGGTGCGCTGGCGCAGGAACGGCAGGTCGAGCCGCTCGCGCGGCATCTCGTGCAGCATCACGTGGATCAGCGCGTACAGGAACGCGGGGTCGGTCTTCGGCTTGATCGGCACCCATTGCGCCGAGCACGCGCCGGTCACCGACAGGTGCGGCTCGACCTGCACGCGCTTCATGCCACGAATGCGCGCGTTCGAGTGGCGCCACACGCCGACCACGCCGCCCGAGGCCTCGATGTTCGAGCCGCACGAAATCAGGTAGCGCGTGCTCGGCGTGTCGGCGGCGACGATGAACGCGCGGTGCCAGAACTCGCCGTACAGGTGCTCGGAGTGGTCGCACTTGACGCCCTGCCCCGAGCCGAAGCCCATGTCGACCGGCCCCCACGCGGCGAGCAGCGCCGGGAAGGTGCCCATGTAGAACTGCGGCGTGCCGCCGCCGCCGAAGCTGGCAGCCAGCCGCGGATAGCCCGACTCGTCGAGCAGCCCCTCGGCGCGGATGCGGTTGAGCCGCTGCGCGATGAGGTCGAACGCCTCGTCCCAGCCGATCGGCACGAAGCCCGGATCCTGGTCGCGGCCCTTGACCGGGTTGGTGCGCTTCATCGGCGTCAGCACCCGGTTGGGGTTGTAGGTCTTCTGGATCAGGCCATAGGCCTTGACGCAGACCTTGCCGCCGCCGGGGTGCACCTTCTCGGCGCAGAAGTTCGGCTCGACCTCGGTGGCCACGCCGTCCTTCACCTTGACCGTGAGCAGGTCGGGGCCGGCGACGCACTGGTAGCAGTACGTCGGCACGCGGCGCGTGGTGCTGTCGGCGGCGTTGGTGGTGCTCATGGGAGGTTCGGGTTGCGTGGCCGATGCGCTCGAACGTGGCGTCAGGCGCCCTTGGCCTTCGCCGCCTTGGCCGCCAGCCGCTGCCCGGTCTTGGCGACGTCGACGATGAAGCGGTGGTGCTTGCCGCGCACGATCGGCTCGACCGCGTCGCGGCCCTCGACCTCGAACACCGCGGCGCGGCCGTTCAGTTCGGCCAGGCGCACGGTGATCGACACGTTCATGCCGAGCAGCGTGGCGCCGAGGTGGTCGATCTCGACGCGCGTGCCCACCGAGTCTTCGCCCGGGTCGAGGTGCGCCAGCAGCAGGTTGCGGCACGCGATCTCGATGTCGCGCACCAGCATCGGCGTGGCGTAGACGCGCGCGGCCTCGCCCATGAAGTCGATCGTGCGCTCGCGGTCGACGGTGAGGGATTCGGTGGCGCTGAGGCCGGCTTTCAGGGTGCTCTTCATCGTGGGTTCCTTGGTTTCGTTCGGTCGAATGGCTACAGCCCGAGGTAGGCGCGCTGCACCTGCGGGTCGCGCAGCAGGTCGCTCGCGGTGCCTTGCAGCGCGATGCGGCCGGCTTCCATCACGTAGGCGCGGTCGGCCACCGCGAGCGCGGCGCGCGCGTTCTGGTCGACCAGCAGCACCGTGGTGCCGCGCGCGCGCAGCGCCGCGATGTGCGCGAAGATCTCGGCCACCAGCCGCGGCGCCAGCCCCATGCTCGGTTCGTCGAGCAGCAGCAGGCGCGGTTGCGCCATCAGCGCGCGCGCGATCGCCAGCATCTGCTGCTGGCCGCCGGACAGCAGGCCCGCGGCCTGCCGGCGCTTCTCGCGCAGCGCGGGGAAGAAGGCGATCACCTCGTCGAGCGCGTCACCGCGGCCGCGGGCGAAGGCACCGAGCCGCAGGTTGTCCTCGACGCTCATCGGCGCGAACACCTGCCGCCCCTCGGGCACCTGCACGATGCCCAGTTGCACACGCGCGCGCGCCGACAGCGCGGTGACCTCGCGGCCCTCGAAACCGATCGCCCCGCCGCTGGCCGGCTGCACGCCCGAGATCGTTCGCAGCAGCGTGGTCTTGCCGGCGCCGTTGGCGCCGACCAGCGCCACCAGCTCGCCGGCGCCGACGCGCAGGTCGATGCCGTGCAGCGCCGGGATGCGCCCGTAGCGGCTGCCGAGCGCGCGCACCTCAAGCATGCGCGGCCTCCGCATCGACAGCGCCGAGGTAGGCCTCGATCACCGCCGGGTTGGCCTGGATCTGCTGCGGCGTGCCCTCGGCAAGCACGCGCCCCTGGTCGAGCACCAGCAGGTGATCGGACACGCCCATCACCAGCTTCATGTTGTGCTCGACCAGGATCACGGTCGTGCCCTCGCCGGCCAGGCGCTTGATCAGCGCGTCGATCGCCTGCGCCTCGGTGGCGTTCAACCCCGCCGCCGGCTCGTCGAGCAGCAACAGCTTGGGCTCGGCGGCCAGCGCGCGCGCGATCTCGAGCCGCTTCAGTGCGCCGTAGGGCATCGCGTCGGCGCTGGCGTCCGCCGATTCGGCCAGGCCGACGTGCGCCAGCAGTTGCAGCGCGCGCTCGCGGGTGGCAGCCTCGCTGCGCACCAGCGACGGCAGGCGCAGCAGCGTGGCCCACAGCGCATCGCGCTCGCGCAGGTGGCGCCCGACCATCACGTTCTCGAGCGCGCTCATGTTGAAGAACACCTGCAGGTTCTGGAACGTGCGCCCCAGCCCCGCCGCGGCCATGCGATACGGCGGCGCCCCGGTGACATCGGCACCGTCGAGCGCAATGCGCCCGGTATCGGGCACGTTCAATCCGGTCATCAGGTTGAGCAACGTGGTCTTTCCCGCCCCGTTGGGCCCGATGATCGAATGCACCGCCCCACGCTGAATCGAGAACGACACGCCCTCGACCGCACGCACGCCGCCGAACGACTTGCCGAGGTTCTCGACCTGCAGCAGCGTCATGTTGCCTGCTCCCATGGCTGTCTCGCACCGATGGAGACAAGACCGCAATCGTTCTTCGTGCAACGATCGAGCAAGGCAAAGCCGCGGCCGGGTATGCGCCGGCGCTCGTGCACGGCGGTCGGCCCTGCGGGCCGACTCCCTTCCGGTGCTCGGTCCGAGGCGGCGCCGCGAAACTCGCTACGCTCACTACGTTCGCTGCGCTCGAACAATCGCGGCGAGTCAGTGGTTGAAGCGCGCGCTGCGCGCGCGCCCGCCTCGGCCCTGCGCTCCACGGCCCGGCCTGCATGCCGGGCCGGCTCGTGAGGCGAGCGAGAGTCCGCAGGGACTCTCGCTCGTCCACACTCGCCCTCGGCGCCGCGCAATGTCGCTGCCGGCGCACACCCGACCCCGGCTTTGCCGGCACCACCGTGGCGTGCGTCGACAAGGACCACAAGCGTCACAGCGCGGTGGGCGGTGCCCGGTGGGGGCGACTTGTGGGGCGGCGAGAAGCGCAGCGACGCAAGGGGGAGTCCGGCGCCGCAGGCGACGGACCGGCGAGGACGCCGTGAAGTTTGCAGCGCGTTCAGCGCTGCGGACGGCGGTACCGCAGCCGCCCTTGCGGCGCGAGCATCGCAGCGAAGTCGGCCCGCAGGGCCGACCGCCACAGTAGGAGCCCCCATCGGGCACCGCCCACCGCGCCGCGCCGCTCGACAGGAGCGAGTGGCGTGAACTGGCCCGAACCCGTCGCCCTGCGCGGCACGCATGTCCGCGTCGAACTACTCTCGCCTGCGCACGAGCGCGGGCTGATCGAGGCGGTGCGCGATGGTGAGCTTTGGCGGCTCTGGTACACGTCGGTACCGTCGCCCGAGGGCATGGCCAAGGAGATCGCGCGGCGGCTCGATCTGCAGGCCAAGGGGTCGATGACGCCGTTCACGGTGTTCGATGCCGATGGCCGCATCGCGGGCATGACCACCTACATGAACGTCGATGCGGCCAACAGGCGCGTCGAGATCGGCTCCACCTGGTACGCGCGGCGGGTGCAGCGCTCGCCGCTGAACACCGAGTGCAAGCGGCTGCTGCTGGCGCATGCGTTCGAGACGCTGGGCTGCATCGCGGTGGAGTTCCGCACGCACCGCTTCAACGCGCAGAGCCGCCGCGCGATCGAGCGGCTGGGGGCGCAGCTCGACGGCATCCTGCGCTCGCACCAGCGCGATGCGCAGGGCAACCTGCGCGACACCGCGGTCTACAGCATCGTCGCGGCCGAGTGGCCCACCGTGCGCACTCATCTCGACTGGCAACTGCGGAAGCCGCGCTGATCGAAAACCTTGGCGGGCGACCGCCGCCGCCGGTGGAGGCGACCCATGGCGAAGAAGAAGATCGACGTCGACGCGCTGTGGAAGATCGAGCGGCTGGGCAGCGTATCGCTGTCGCCCGACGGCACGCAGGCCGCGCTGGCGGTGTCGCGCCACTCGATGCACGACAACACCTCGCACGCGTCGATCTGGCTGCTGCCGACGCTCGGCGGCGAGCCGCGCGCGCTAACGCAGTGCGGCGACAAGGACGGCCAGCCGGCGTTCAGCCCGCGCGGCGACGCGGTGGGCTTCGTCGCCAGGCGCGAACAGCAGGGCAAGAAGGACGAGCAGCCGCAGTTCTACGTGATCGCGCCCGACGGCGGCGAGGCGCGGCGCGTCGGCAGCGTGGCCACCGGCGTCGATGCGTTCCGCTGGTTCCCCGATGGCAAGCGCATCGCGTTCGTCTCGTGGGTGTGGCCCGACGTCAAGGGCGAGGCCGCGCAGGCCAAGCGATTGAAGGCCTTCAAGGAGCGCAAGGAGACCGGCTACACCACCGGCGAGGCGCTGTACCGCTTCTGGGATCACTCGCTGCCGATGGGCCGCGTACCGCAGCTGCACGCGATCGACGTGGCCAGCGGCCGCGTGCGCAACCTGTTCGAAGGCAGCGGCTACGAGCTCGAGCGCGCCGAGCCCGGCGCCGACAGTTTCGACATCTCGCCCGACGGCCAGCGCATCGTGTTCGCCTACGACCCGGCCGACGAAAAGCGCCTCGACAACCGCTTCGCTCTGGCCGAGCTGCACCTGAAGAGCGGCCGCTTCGACGTGCTGGTGCACGACGCCAACTGGACGGTCGGTGCACCGCGCTACAGCCCCGACGGCGCACGGATCGCGTTTCTCGCGCGGCACGAAGGCCTCAAGCACACCATGCCCAGCCAGCTCGCGGTGTGGGAGCGCGCCAGCAGGCGCTGGGAGGTCGAGAGCGCGCAGTGGGACCACGAGGTCATCGCGCCGCTGCAGTGGGATGCCGACGGCCAGGGCCTGCTGCTGACGGCCGAGCAGAAAGGCCGCACCCACCTGTGGCGCTTCGACCGCGGCGACCGGCGTGCGCAGGTCGTGGTCGAAGGCGGCACCGTGCTAGGCTACGACAAACGCGCCGGCACGCTGGTGACGATCGCCGACGCGGCCGGCCACCCGGCGCGCGCCACCGCACACGTGCCGGGGCGAGCACCGCAGCGCATCGAGCGCTTCAACGACAAACTGTTCGCCACCCTCGACCTCGGCCGCCACGAAGAGGTGTGGTTCGAGGGCGCGCACGGCGACCGCGTGCAGCTGTGGCTGCTCTACCCGCCGGGGTTCGATGCGAAGAAGAAGCGCCACTACCCGCTGCTGCACGTGATCCACGGCGGGCCGCACACCGCGTTCGGCGACGGCTGGCATTACCGCTGGTGCAGCCAGGTGTTCGCCGCGCAGGGCTACGTGGTGGCCGCGGTCAACTACCACGGCTCGTCGGGCTTCGGCTACGCGTTCCTCGACTCGATCACGCACCGCTGGGGCGCACTCGAGCTGAAGGACATCGAAGCGGCCACCGACTGGCTGCTGAAGAAGCCGTGGCTCGACCCGCGCCGCGTGTTCGCCGCCGGCGGCAGCTACGGCGGCTACCTCGTGGCGTGGATGAACGCGCACGCCAGGCGCGGGCACTACGCGGCGTACGTCTGCCACGCCGGCTGCTTCGATTGGGTGGGCATGTTCGCCGAGGACGCCTACACCTGGTTCGCCAAGGAACTCGGCGCCGCCTACTGGGACGACATGGCCAAGGTGCACGGCCAGAGCCCGCACGCGTTCGCCGCCACGATGGACACGCCGACGCTGGTGGTGCACGGCGCGCTCGACTACCGCGTGCCCGATGCGCAGGGCCTCGCCTACTACAACACGCTGAAGGCGCGCGGCGTTCCGGCGCGGCTGCTGTGGTTCCCCGACGAGAACCACTGGGTGCTCAAGCCGCGCAACAGCGAGCTGTGGTATGGCGAGTTCTTCGACTGGCTGGCGAAGCACGATGCGGGTGCCATGCCGGCGCGTCGGGCGCGCTCGTAGGCAGTCGGTAACGCTGCCGCGAACGGCACGTTTCTACAATCTGTCGCGACCGATCGAGTTGGGAGAGTGCCGTCATGTCCGTTGCATTACGTTGTTTGCGCGCGTGCGCGCTGGCCGTCGGGGCCGCAACCCTGGCCTCGTGCGGCGGCGGGTCGTCGAACAACGACGCCGGCGCCAATCCGCAGACGTGCTCGGTCAACAACCCGTTCCGCGGCGATGCCACCTCGGCCACCCGGGTGGGCAACCTGGGCACTGAGAAGACCTGGCTGCGCGACTACATCGATCGCAAGTACCTCTGGTACGACAACGTGCCCGCGGTCGACGCCAGTGCGCCGCTCTACAGCGACGATACGCCGGCCGGGTTCTATGCCTCGATCGACAACTACTTCCTCGACCTGGTGCGGCCGCTGAGCAACCCGCCGGGCAAGCCGGTCGACCAGTTCAGCTTCACCTACCCCACCGCCGCGTGGGATGCGCTGATCAACAGCGGCTCCACCGCCGGTTGGGGCGTCGAGTGGCACTTCGACGCGGTCGATTCGGCAACGGGAACGATGAACGGGATCCGCATCGCGTTCGTACACGACGCATCGCCCGCAGCCGGCGTCGGCCTGCGCCGCGGCGACCGGCTGGTATCGATCGACGGCCGGTTCGCGTCGGCCACCAATGATCCGGCCCAGTACAACGCGCTACTCGACCGGCTCTTTCCGGCGGCTGGGCGGACGATGGATTTCGTCGTCGAGCGCGGCGGCGCGCAATTGACCAAGCGCGCCACCTCGGCCGACGTCAAGCTGACGACCACGCGCTATCAGACGCTCGACGTCGGCGGCCAGAAGGTCGGCTACCTGCTGTTCAACGACCACCTCGCCAACGCCGAAGCGGGGCTCACCGCGGCGGTCGATTCGATGTGGGCCGACAGCGTCGGCGACCTGGTGCTCGACCTGCGCTACAACGGCGGCGGCTATCTCTACATCGCGAGCCAGCTGGCCTACATGATCGCAGGGGCCAGCGCCACCGACGGCCGTGCCTTCGAGCGGACGCTGTTCAGCGACAAGCGTTCGGGCCAGAACGAGGTCGCGCCGTTCGAGAGCCGCTCGTGCAACGCCACCGTCTCGGATGGCGGGTTGCAGTGCACCACCGACACGCCGCTGCCCGTGCTGAACCTGCAGCGCGTCTACTTGCTCACCAGCGCCAGCACCTGCTCGGCCAGCGAGGCGATCATCAACGGCCTGCGCGGCATCGGCATCGACGTGCGGTTGATCGGCAGCACCACTTGCGGCAAGCCGTACGGCTTCTTCGGCCAGGACAACTGCGGCATCAGCTACTTCCCGATCGAATTCCAGGGGGTCAACGACATCGGCTTCGGCGACTACGCCGACGGTTTCGTCCCCGGCGGCACCGGGCCCAGCAACGTGCCGGGCTGCGCGGCCAACGACGACCTCGACCACCCGCTCGGCGACCTCGCCGAAGGCCAGCTCGCCACGGCGCTGGCCTACCGCGCCAGCGTCAACGGCGGCAACCCGGCCTGCCCACCGCTGGCGGCGGCCGATCGCATGGCGCCGCTATCGGCTGGCCGGGGCGCCGCCCGGGTGATCAAGCCGGCCGCGCTGACCAACGGCAACGGCCGCATGCCGGCGCGCTGAGGCGCAACCCTGGCGTCGCACCGCGGCTCGAGCCCGGCTATGCTTGCACCGCCATGCTGATCGACTTCTTCTACACCCTGCGCGCCGCCAAGCTGAAGGTCTCGGTCAAGGAGTACCTGACGCTGCTCGAGGCGATTAAAGCCGGCGTCATCGGCCCGTCGGTCGACGAGTTCTACTACCTCGCGCGCACCTCGCTGGTGAAGGACGAGGCGCAGTTCGACAAGTTCGATCGTGCTTTCTCGGCCTACTTCAAGGGCGTCGAGCTGCTGACCGATTTCAGCCAGGACATTCCGCTCGAGTGGCTGCGCAAGACGCTCGAGCTGGAGCTGTCGCCCGAGGAGAAGGCGGCGATCGAGAAGATGGGCTGGGACGAGCTGATGGAAACGCTGAAGAAGCGCTTCGAGGAGCAGAAGCAGCGCCACGAAGGCGGCAGCAAGATGATCGGCACCGGCGGCACCAGCCCGTTCGGCGCCTACGGCTACAACCCCCAGGGCATCCGCATCGGGCAAGACAAGGGCCGCAACCGCTCGGCAGTGAAGGTGTGGGACCAGCGCGCGTACAAGGACTACGACGACACGCTCGAACTCGGCACGCGCAACATCAAGGTGGCGCTGCGCCGGCTGCGCCGCTTCGCGCGCGAAGGCTCGGACCTCGAACTGGATCTCGACGACACGATCCACAGCACCGCGGCCAACGCCGGCCTGCTCGACATCAAGATGATCCCCGAGCGGCACAACAAGGTGAAGGTGCTGCTGCTGATGGACGTCGGCGGCACGATGGACGAGCACATCCATCGCGTGGAAGAAGTGTTCAGCGCCGCCAAGAGCGAGTTCAAGCACCTCGAGTTCTACTACTTCCACAACTGCGTCTACGACTTCATGTGGAAGAACAACCGGCGCCGCTTTTCCGAGAAGTTCGCGACCTGGGACATCATCCGCAAGTACAACAAGGACTACAAGCTGATCTTCGTGGGCGACGCGACCATGAGCCCCTACGAGATCCTGCAGCCCGGCGGCAGCGTGGAATACAACAACGAGGAGGCCGGGGCCGAGTGGCTGCAGCGGTTGACCCACGCCTTCCCGAAGTTCGCCTGGATCAACCCCGAGCCGCAGGGCGTGTGGGCCTACCGGCAGAGCATCGCCATCGTGCAGCAGTTGATGAACCACCGCATGTTCCCGCTCACGCTGCCGGGGCTCGAAGGAGCGATGCGCCTGCTCTCGAAATGACAC
>DASURM010000164.1:0-2252 GCA_036280035.1 Burkholderiaceae bacterium
CTGCGCGAACAGGCCCACAAACTCGCCGCCGCCGTCGCCGGGTTCAGGCTCGACGGCGCCGCGGCAGCCTTCGCGCCGGCGTCGACGATTCACGACCTGTCGCCGGGGCGCGGCACGTTGCCCGCAGCCAGCGCCATGCACGGCGAGTCGGCCTACCAGCCGTGGGACGGCACCGAGCGCCGTGGCCCGGGGCGCGCCACCAACGTGACGCGGCTGCCTGCAACCACGGCGGCGCCCGCCGCATCGGCGGCCACCGGCACCGACGACGAGTGGGAGTCGTTCTGACGCTGGCTCGGCGAGCCGCGCGGGCTCACTCCGGCGCGCGGCGCAGGGTTTCGATCACCGGCCGGCGCAGCACGCCGCGCAGGCCCATCCAGCCCGCCGCCAGCGCCAGCAGCGCGCCGGCCAGCGCACCGGCCAACGGCACCCAAGGCGAGGCGCGCCAGGCGAACTCGAACACGTAGCGCGCCAGCAGCGCGCCGATGATCACCGCGGCGCCGGCGGCCAGCAGCCCGGCCAGCGCACCGACGCCGAGCAACTCGGCGCGCTGCACGCGCGCCAGCAGCCGCGCGCCGGCGCCGAGCGCACGCATCACCGCGTACTCGCGTTCGCGCGCGTCGCGCGTCGCGCTGACCGCGGCAAACAGCACCGCCAGCCCGGCGGCGAGCGTGAAGCCGAACAGCAGCTCGACCGCGCGCACCACCTGGTCGAGCACCTGCTGCACCTGCGCGATCGACGCCGAGACGTCGATGTCGGTGATGTTGGGAAACTCGCGCACCAGCGCGTTGTCGAACCCCGGCGCCACCGGCGCCCTAAACGCGCTGATGTAGCTGACCGGCAGGTCGTCGGCCATCGACGCCAGCGGGAACAGCACGAAGAAGTTGACTCGCATCGAAGCCCAGTCGACCTTGCGCACGCTGGTGATGCGCCCTTCGACGATGCGGCCGGCGATGTCGAACGCCAGGCGGTCGCCGAGCTGCAGCTTCAGCGTCTGCATCAGGCCCTGCTCGACGCTCAGCGCGCCGGCCTCGTCGCTCTGCCAGCGGCCACCGACCACTGCGTTATAGGTGGGTAGCTGCGCATCGTGGCTGAGGTTGAACTCGCGCTCGACCAGGCGCTTGGCGCGATCGTCGGCGTAGTCGTCCTGGCCCACCGGCTTGCCGTTCACGCCGACCAGGCGGCCGCGGATCATCGGGTACCAGTCGTAGCGTTCGACGCCGGCCGCGCGCAGCCGCTCGCGGAACGGCTGCGCCTGGTCGGGCTGCAGGTTGATCACGAAGCGGTTCGGCGCATCGGCAGGCGTGGCGGCGCGCCAGCTCGCGATGAGGTCGGTGCGCAGCAGCACCAGCAGCGCCAGCGCGAGCAGCCCGACCCCGAGGGCCGACACCTGCAGCATCGCGAAGGCCGGCCGCGCGGCCACCTGCCGCGTCGCCAACAGCAGCCAGCGCGGCGCACGGTTCTCGGGCACCGCCGCTTTCAGCGCGCGCACCGCCAGCCACGACAACCCGGCCAGAACGACCACCGCGACGGCGAAGCCACCGACCGCCAGCGCCCCGAGCACCAGATCCGACGACACCGCGAGCAGCAACGCAGCAAAGCCCGCCACGCCGGCTGCGAGCACCGCCAGCGAGGCCGGCCGCAGCGCGCCGAGGTCGCGGCGGATCACGCGCAGCGGCGGCACGCGCGCCAGTTGCAGCACCGGCGGCAGGCCGAACGACATCAGCAGCGTGACGCCGACGCCGAGCCCGAACCACGCCGGCATCGAGCCCGGCGCGGGCAGCCGCGCGCCGTCGATCAGGTTGCCCAGCAGCTCGACGAACAGCAGGTGAACGCCCAGGCCGAGCACCACGCCGAGCACGCTGGCCACCACCGCGACGGCGCCGAACTCGAGCCCGTACGCCCAGGCGATCGCGCGCTGCGGCGCGCCGAGCACGCGCAGGATGGCGCAATCGTCGAGCCGGCGCTGCGCGAAGTCGCGCGCCGCGATCGCCACCGCCACCGCGGCGAGCAGCGCCGACAGCAGCGCCACCAGGTTGAGGAACTTCTCGGCGCGGTCGAGCGTCTGGCGCATCTCCGGCCGGCCCGACTCGAGCGACTCGATGCGCAGGCCGCGCAGGTCGCGCGCCTTCAGCTCGGCCTCGGCCCAGGCGACGAAGGCGCGCACCGGCGCGTCGCTCGCTCCCCTGGCCGCGACCGCAAGCCGGTAGGTCACCCGGCTCGCCGGCTGGATCAGCGCAGTCGCTGCCAGATCG
>DASURM010000165.1:0-3775 GCA_036280035.1 Burkholderiaceae bacterium
GGCAGGCCGACGCCGGCGCGCAGGAGCTCGAGGCCAACGTCGACAGCCTGATCGTCATCCTCAACGAGAAGCTGCTCGAAGTGCTCGGCGACGACGTCACGCAGACAGCGGCGTTCGCGCACGCCAACGACGTGCTGCGCAACGCGGTCGGCGGCATCAGCGACATCATCCACATGGACGCGCTGGTCAACGTCGACTTCGAGGACGTGAAGACGGTGATGAGCGAGCCGGGCAAGGCGATGATGGGCACCGGCGTCGCCGGCGGCCCCGACCGCGCGATCAAGGCCGCCGAGGCCGCGGTGGCGTGCCCGCTGCTCGAGGGCATCGACCTGTCCGGCGCGCGCGGCGTGCTGGTGCTGATCGCGGCCAGCGAGGCGACGTTCAAGCTCAACGAGAGCAAGAACGCGATGAACTGCATCCGCCGCTACGCCGCCGACGACGCCTACATCATCTATGGCGCCGCGTTCGACGAGTCGCTGGGTGACCAGTTGCGCGTGACCGTGATCGCCACCGGGCTGTCGCAGGCCAAGAAGGCGCCCTTGACGGTGGTGCAGTCCAACCACGGCATGCGCACGGGCACCGACAACGCGCCGCTGCCGCAGGCCGTGCACGGCAACGGCGCGCAGCAGCCGGCCGCCGTCAACGGCTCGCCCGACTACGGCCAGTACGCCACGCCCAGCGTGTGGCGCAGCAACCGCGCGCAGGCGGCGGCCAAGGTGGAGGCGCTCAGCTCCAACGGCATGGACGAGATCGAGATCCCGGCGTTCCTGCGCAAGCAGGCAGATTAGATGGCCCACCCCCGAGGCGGGCTAGCGCCCGCCTCCCCCTCAAGGGGGCGCCGCCAGCGGACCGGCAAAGCCGGATCCGCGGCGGCCGCTTGGGGACGCGCCACTGGAGTGGCGCGATCAGGGAGTGCTTCGCCGTGAGAATTGCGCTGCTCGGTCGGAACGCGAGCGGTCGGTCCTCTGGCGGGCTGGCCACGGCGACTTCCTACAATCGCCCCATGCTGGCCCAACGGACCCTGAAGTCGCTGGCCCGCGCGGTGGGCGTGGGGATGCACAGCGGCCAGAAGGTCGAGCTGACGCTGCGGCCCGCGCCGCCCGACTCGGGCATCGTGTTCCGCCGCGTCGACCTGCCGCGGCCGGTGGAGATTGCCGTCAAGCCCGAGTCGGTGTGCGACACCCGCATGGCGTCGACCATCTCGCCGGGCGGTGACCCCGGGGCGCCGAAGGTGCAGACCATCGAGCACCTGATGTCGGCGTGCAGCGGCCTGGGCCTGGACAACCTGCTCATAGACATCGACGCCGACGAGGTGCCGATCCTCGATGGCTCGGCCTCCGCCTTCGTGTTCCTGCTGCAGAACGCGGGCATCGCGCTGCAGGACGCGCCCAAGCGCTTCTTCCGAGTGACGCGGCCGGTCGAGGTGCGCGAAGGCGAGGGCGTGCGCCTGATGTGGGCGCGCCTGGAGCCGCACCACGGCTTCGTGCTCAGCTTCGAGATCGACTTCAGGCACCCGGCGGTCGACGCCACCGGCCAGCGGGTGAGCTTCGACATGGGCAGCGGCCGCTACAAGCGCGACATCGCACGGGCGCGCACCTTCGGCTTCAGCAAGGACGTGGCGGCGATGCGCTCGCGCGGCCTCACGCTCGGCGGCGCGATGGACAACGCGATCGTGGTCGACGACTCGCGCGTGCTCAACGCCGAGGGCCTGCGCTACGACGACGAGTTCGTCAAGCACAAGCTGCTCGACGCGATCGGCGACCTCTACATCGCCGGCCCGATGCTGGCGCGCTACACGGCATTTCGCAGCGGCCACGCGCTCAACAACAAGCTGCTGCGCAAGCTGTTCGCCTCGGCCGGCGCGGTCGAGACCGTCACCTTCGCCGATGCGGCGCAGGCGCCACCGGGCTTGGCCGAACTGGCGCCGGCCTGGTAGCGGCATGGCGCGTTTCGACGATGGTGCTGTTTCGCCTGGTGTTCGGTTTGCTGCTGCTGGCCAGCCTGCTGTGCTTCGCGATGTACATCGGCACCAAGGCGCCGGTGTGGCGGCTGCGCGGAGTGGCGTTGCTCAAGTGGACGCTGATCGCCGCGGCCGTGTTCTTCGGCGTGCTGGTCGTCGAGCGGGCGCCTCGGTTCCTTTGAGGTCGGACCGGTGACCTACGTCTTCATCATCGGCACCGTGATGACGCTGCTGATGCTGGCCGGTTCGGCGCTGTACTGGTCGGTGTACGCCGGCACCGGCGAGCAGTTGGCGCGGCTGCGCGCGGTGGGCTTCTTCCGCTGGGCGGTGGTGTTCGTGCTCGGCACGTTCAACATCTGGATCTTCACGAGGGTCGGCGGCGCGATCAAGGACATCTGGTTTCCGTCGCCGCCGCAGCCGGTGCCCGTGCTGATCGACGGCCAGTTGCCGGGGCGGCCGCCGCCGGAGGAAACCAGCGCGCCGCAGAACTGACTGCGTCCGGAGCGCGGCCTCAGAACAGGTTCGCGCTCAGGAACTGCAGGCTGCGTCCGTGCGCCAGCGCGGCGCTGGCCGCGTCGTACGAGCCGCGCGCCCAGCAGTTGAAGCCGTGCTGCGCACCGGGGTAGACATGCACCTCGGCTACCTTGCCATGCATCGCGGTGCGCACCTTGTCGACCGCGGCGGGCGCGATGTTGGCGTCGCGCTCGGCGTAGTGGAACTGCACCGGGCAGCGAATGCCCGCGGCCTTGTCGAGCTGGTCGTGGATGCCGCCGCCGTAGTAGCACACCGCGGCGTCGACGCCGGTGGTGGCCGCGGCGAGGAACGCGAAGCGCCCGCCCATGCAGTAGCCGATCGCGCCGACCTTGCCGCCGACCTCGGGGCGCGCCCGCAGCGCGGCCACCGCGGCCGTCATGTCGAGCGCGGCCTCGGCGGGCTTCATGGCGCCGGCCAGCTCGATGCCGCGTTGCCGATCGGCGCCTTCGTAGCCGAGCTCGATGCGACGCTGCTGGCGCCAGAAGACGTCGGGCGCCAGCACGACGAAGCCGTCGAGCGCGTACTGCTCGACCACCGATCGGATGTGCTCGTTGACACCGAAGATCTCCTGGAACAGCACCAGCCCCGGGCCCTTGCCGGCCGGCGGCAGCGCCAGGTAGGCGTCGAAGTGCGCGCCGCCGGGTGCGGCGATCGAGATCCATTCGGTCTTCACGGGCGCAGCCATCGGCCGGTCTCCTTGGCGAGAGTGTCAAAAGGGGGTCAATAGGTCCTGCCGCGTTTGTACTGCGCATGGGCCTTCCTTGCCAGCGGCGACGAACGAGCCAACGCGGCGAACGTGCCGACCGCGTGGGCGTGCGTGATCGCCAGCCCGAGCGCATCGGCGGCGTCGCGGCCGGGCTCGCGCGGCAGCGCCAGCAGCCGCGCCACCATCGACTGGATCTGCGCCTTGGTGGCCAGGCCGTGGCCGACCACCGCCTTCTTCATCTGCAGCGCGGTGTACTCGGCCACCGGCAGACCGCCAGCCACCAGTGCCGCCAGCGCCGCGCCGCGCGCCTGACCGAGCAGCAGCGTGCTCTGCGGGTTGACGTTGACGAACACGATCTCGACCGACGCCGCGTCGGGCGCATAGCGCCGCACCACCTCGCCGACGCCGTCGAAGATCAGCTTCAGCCGCAGCGGCAGCTCGCCGCGCGGCGCTTCCAGCGTGCTGATGGTGCCGCTTGCCACGTAGCGCAGCCGCGCCCCCTCACACTCGACGACCGCAAAACCGGTCCGCTGCAACCCTGGGTCGATGCCGAGGATCTTCATGTCGAAGAGCGC
>DASURM010000166.1:0-2244 GCA_036280035.1 Burkholderiaceae bacterium
ATTACGGCCGACCACCCGCCCCGGCCCGATGGCTACTACGGGCTGAGCAAGGCGTTCGGCGAAGACCTGTCGCGCTTCTACTTCGACCGCTACGGCATCGAGACCGCGTGCCTGCGCATCGGCTCGTCGTTCCCCGAGCCGAAGGATCGCCGCATGCTCGCCACCTGGCTCAGCTACGACGACCTCGAGCGCCTGGTGCGCGCCTGCCTCGGCGCGCCGGTGCTGGGGCACACCATCGTCTACGGCATGTCGGACAACGCCACCACCTGGTGGGACAACACGCCGGCGCGCCACCTCGGCTACCGGGCGCAGAACAGCTCCGAGCCGTTTCGCGCCGCGCTCGAGCAGCGCCAGCCGACGCTCGACCTCGACGACCCGGCCGTCGTCTACCAGGGCGGGGTGTTCGTTCGCACCGGGCCGTTCGACTGACCATGCCCACACCGATCCACGCCCCGCCGCTCGGCAGCGAAGTCAGCGTCGCCTTCACGCCGAGCGCGCGCTACCCCGACCCGCTGGTCGAGGTGCTCGA
Source organism: Burkholderiaceae bacterium (assembly GCA_036280035.1). GTDB lineage: Bacteria > Pseudomonadota > Gammaproteobacteria > Burkholderiales > Burkholderiaceae_C > JAEUPI01. Next base: position 530 of record DASURM010000166.1, read on the forward strand.
CGAGTCGTTTCTGAAGCTGCGCCTGTTCAGCGCCAGCGTCGAGCAGCTCGCCACCGGCCTGCGCTGGGCCGAAGGACCGGTGTGGTTCGGCGACGGGCGCTATCTGCTGCTGTCGGACATTCCGAACAACCGCATCCTGCGCTGGGACGAGACCAGCGGCCTGACCAGCGTATTCCGCGCGCCATCGAACCACGCCAACGGCCACGCGCGCGACCGTCAGGGCCGGCTGCTCGGCTGCGAGCACCTGACCCGGCGCGTCACGCGCACCGAGTACGACGGCTCGATCACCGTGCTGGCCGAGCGCTGGCAAGGCAAGCGGCTGAACTCGCCCAACGACATCGTCTGCGCGCGCGACGGCGGCATCTGGTTCACCGACCCGCTGTTCGGCATCGCCGGCCACTGGGAGGGCGCGCCCGCGGCGAGCGAAACGCCGTGGGCGGTGTACCGCATCGAGCCGCGCAACGGCGAGCTGCAGCGCGTGATCGACGACATCGCCGCGCCCAACGGCCTGGCGTTCTCGCCCGACGAGAAGACGCTCTACGTCGTCGAGAGCCGCGCCGTGCCGCACCGCAAGATCTGGGCCTATGACGTCGGCGCCGGCGGCGCGCTGGCCCGCAAGCGCCTGTTCGTCGACGCCGACGGCCCCGGCGCCTACGACGGCATCAAGGTCGACGCCAGCGGCCACGTCTGGTGCGGCTTCGGCAGCAGCGGCGCTGCTGCCGAGCAGCTCGACGGCGTTCGCGTCTACGACCCCGCCGGCCGGGCGGTCGGGCACATCCATCTGCCCGAGCGCTGCGCCAACCTGTGCTTCGGTGGCGCGAACCACAACCGCCTGTTCATGGCGGCGAGCCACTCGCTGTACGCGATCTACGTCAACACCACCGGCGCGGCCTGAAGCGCGCGCTTCGCCGCCCGGCCGCCTGTTTCGCGAGCCCTGCGTCCGGCGTCAATCGGCCAGCGCCCACAGCAGGCCGCCGAGGCCGAGGCCGACGCCCGTGGGCAGCGCCCAGCGCTCGATGCGAGACACCTGGCGGCCGACCACCACCTCCACCGGCACGGTGGCGTCTTCGAGCACGCGGTTGGTGACCGAGTCCTCGAGCATGCGCGTCAGCGAATTCTTGCGCGCGGTGCCGATCACGATGTGATGGCACTGCAGGCGCTTCGCGGCGCGGCAGATCTCCTCGGCGCGCTCGCCCATGCACCACTCGTCGGCGAACGGCACGCCCTCGCGCTGCAGCATCTCGCGCGCGCCGGCGAGCGCCGCCTCGGCGCGCTCGGCGTACCAGGCCGTGCGGTCGCGCCGGCCGACGAAGCGCGCGATGTGGTGCGACAGCCGTGGCTGCACGTGCAGCAGGTGCAGCCGCAGGTCGTGGTCGCGCCGGTATTCGTCGATCGCGTGGCGCAACGCGTTCAGGCTGTTGTCGGAACCATCGATGGGTACCAGCACGTTGAGCATCGGAGTCTCCCCTGCGTGATTGGGCAAATCGTTGCGCGAGCGCGGCCGCTCCATGGCTTGCAGCCGTGCGCGGATGCGCGAGTCGAGCCGGCGATGATGATGCAGGAACGCGGCCACCAGCAGCAGCGGCACCAGCGCGTACAGCACCTGCGGCGCGGTCACCGACGCCAGCGCGGTGCGCAGCGCCGGCTCGTTGAGCATCATCGTCACCGCGGTCCACACCAGCACGCCCGAGCCGAGGTACACCACCGCCGGGAAG
>DASURM010000167.1:0-8518 GCA_036280035.1 Burkholderiaceae bacterium
CGCCGTATTTCGGGCCGTGCAGCGCGCCGGCCATGCCGAAGCAGCGCCGCACCATGATCGACACCCACGGCGAGCGGCTCTCGTGTAGCGCGCGGCCGACGCGCACCGCGCCGAGCAGCGTGCCGCCGAGCTCGGCCTCGAGCCCGGTCTGGTTACCCGGCTGGTCGACAAAGTTGACCATCGGCAGGCGGAACAGGCTGCACAGGTTGGTGTGGCGCTCCATCTTGTAGGCGGCCTGCGTCGTCATCGCGCCGCCGTGCACCTTGGGGTCGTTGGCGATCACGCCGACGGGAACACCGTTCAGCCGCGCCAGCGCGGTGACGACCGATCCGCCCTGGTGGCGGCCGATCTCGAACACCGAGTCGCGATCGAACACCGCGTTGAGGATGCGGCGCGGGTCGTAGATCTTGCGCCGGTCGTGCGGGATCGCGTCCTTGAGCCAATCGTCGGCGCGGTCGGGCGGATCGTCGCAGGCGGCCATCGGCGCCGCTTCGTACACGTTGCGCGGCAGGTAGCTCAGGAAGCGCCGCACCTGGGCGAAGGCGTCGGCCTCGTCGTCGGCCTCGTTGTGCACGAGCGCGCTGCGCCGGTGCACGGGCCAGCCGCCGAGCTCGTTCTTGTCGATCTCGACGCCGTAGGCTTGGCGCACCACGTGAGGCCCGGCGGCCATCACCTGCGCCTGGCCGCGCACCATCACCGAGAAGTGCGAGAACAGCACCTTGATCGCACCCTGCCCCGCGCAGGAGCCGAGCGCGACGCCGACCACCGGCACCGTCTTCAGCAGCTCCTCGGACGGCCAGGTGACGTACTCGGGGATCTTGGTGCCGCCGATCTGCATCAGCAGCTTGACGCTGCCGCCGGCCGAATCGACCAGCCGCACCAGCGGCATGCGCAACTGGTGCGCCATGCGCTCGATGTAGATCCACTTGTCGGCGATCGTGGCCTCGGACGAGCCGGCGCGGATCGAGTAGTCGTCGACATGCAGCGCGACCTTGCGCGCGGCGATGCGGCCGGTGCCGATGATCGCGTTGCTGGGATCGAGGCTCTTGAAGTGGCCGTCTGCGTCGTAGTGGCCCTTGCCGGCGATCGAGCCCAGCTCGCGCCAGGTGCCGGCGTCGAGCAGCGCCGCGATGCGTTCGCGCGCGTTCATGCGGCCTTCGGCGCGGATCTTTTCCAGCGCCTGCCTGCCGCCCATCGCGCGCGCCATCTCGCGGCGCGTCTTCAGCTCGGTCAGCTCGGCCAGCCATTCACCGGCGGGCTCTAACATGGCGTTCATGACGTCGTCTCTGCCGACGCAGCGGCCGCCAGGAACTGGTCGCGCAGCGCGTGCTTGGTGACCTTGCCCGCGTTGTTGCGCGGCAGCTCGTCGACCAGCCGGATCAGCCGTGGCTTCTTGTAGCCAGCGATGCGCTGGCCGCAATGCGCGGCGAGTTCGTCGGGCGTCACCTCGGCATGCGGGCGAACGATGACGAAGGCGGCGACGATCTCACCCCATTCCGCGTCGGGGATGCCGAGCACCGCCGATTCGGCGACCGCCGGGTGCGTGGCCAGCGCCTCTTCGACCTCGCGCGCGTAGACGTTGAAGCCGCCCGAGATGATCATCTCCTTGTTGCGACCGACGATGTACAGATAGCCGTCGGCGTCGAAGTGTCCGAGGTCGCCGCTGTAGTACCAGCCGTCGCGGATCGATTGCGCTGTGATCTCGGGCTGGCGCCAGAACTGCACGGCGCCCAGGCCCTGGTGGGCTATGGCGATCTCGCCGATCTCGCCTGGCGGCAGCTCGCGGCCATCGGCGCCGCGGATCGTGATCGTGACGTTGACGGTAGGCTTGCCGCACGAGCGCAGGCGGTTCGCCTGCTGCGGCGTGGCGTCCGTCAGATGCTCGAGCGGATACAGCACCGCGAGCGGCTGCACCGCCTCGGTCATGCCGTACTGCTGGCGCAGGATGGGGCCGAAGTGCGCGAGCGCGCGCTCGAGCAGCGCCAGCGACGCCGGTGCAGTACCGTAGTTGATGATGCGCAGCGAGCTGAGATCGGCGCGCACGCCGGCGTCGAGCGCATCGACCACGCGCGCCAGCATCGTCGGCACCAGCATCAGGTGGGTGATGCGATGGCGCTCGACGTCGCGCAGCAGTGCGGCGGCGTCGAAGCGGTCGGCGATCACGTTGCGCGCACCGCGCAGCAGGCAGGGCAGCAGGTAGACGCCGGCGGCATGCGTCAGCGGCCCGACGTGCAGCATCGCGTCGTTGATGCCGAGCGCGTGCTCCATCGCGATGAACTGATTGTTCAGCCGCTCCTGCCAGCGCTCGGCGGTGTAGACGACGCCCTTGGGCTTGCCGGTGGTGCCCGAGGTGTAGCCGATGCGCACGATGTGCTCGGCGCCGATCGAAATCGCCGGGGCCTGCTCGGATGCGGCGGCGAGCAGCGCTTCGTAGTCGAGCGCACCGCTCGCCGTGAAGCCGACGCCGATGACGTGCCGCAGCGATGGCACTGCAGCCTGCAGCGGCCCGGCCAGCGCCGCGAACTCCGGCCCCAGCACCAGCGTGCTCGCCTGGGCGTCTTCGAGGATGCCCACGTGCTCGGCCAGCGTGTGCCGCGCGTTGAGCGCGACGTAGGTCTGCGCCGCCTTCTCGGCGCCGAAGACGCTGATGACGCTGTCGACGCAGTTATTGAGCAGCGCCGCGATGCGCTCGCCGGGTGCCAGCCTCAGTGCGACCAGGGCATGGGCGAAGCGGTTGGTACGCGCGTCGACCTCGGCGTAGCTGTAGCTGCGCTCGCCGTGGATCAGCGCGGCGCGCGCGCCGTATTGCCGCGCAGCCCACGTGAGCTGCCGGCCCGCCACCTGTGGAAACTCCATCGCATCAGCTCCCTTGCGAGTGGCCGCCGTTGCCGTCGCCGCCGCCTGGCTGTGCCTCGAGCGCAGCGAGTGCCGCAAGCGCCGCCTTGCGCGAGGCGTCGATCAGTTCTTCCTGCGCCCGCGCCGCGTCTTCGGGCCGGTTGGCCTGGAGCGCTTTGACGATGCGGCGCCAGCCGCGCGCCGATTGCAGGCGGCGTGCCTGCGTGCGCATGCCCAGCTTGGTGTAGCGCGCCGTCTGCAGCGCGAGCGAGCTGTAGATCTCGACGAGCTTCTCGTTGCGGCAAGCGCGGTACAGCAGCTGGGCGAGTTGCATCACGGCGCGCGTGTAGGCGTCCCACGAGTCGGGATCGCGCGCCAGCCGTTCGAGTTCGGCAACGCCCTGCGCCAGGCGCTCGACCAGCGCGGGGCCGAACGGTGCGGCGCTACGCATCAGCAGGGGCACCAGTTCCTGCCGGATCTCGAACAGGTCGTTGACCTCCTTGGCCGCCAGGCGCGTCACGTGCGCGCCGCGCTGCGCCTGGATCGTGACGACGCCGCTCTTCTCGAGGATGCGCAGCGCCTCGCGGATCGGCCCGCGGCTGACATGGAACTGCTCGGCATGCTCGATCTCGAGGATGCGGTCGCCGGGGCCGTAGTCGCCGTTGAGGATCGCCAGCGTGATCCTCTCGGCGATCTGCTCGGGCAGCGTCAACGGCCGACCCCGGGGCATGGCCGGCTTCGCGCCCAGAGAGGGATTCGCGTAAGCCATCAGAGCGCCACGCGGACTTCGATCACCATGAGGTCCTGCCCCTCCTCGACCACGTCGCCCTCGGCGACGAGGATGCGCTGCACCGTGCCGGCGACCGACGCCGTCGTGGGGATCTCCATCTTCATCGACTCCAGGATCAGCAGTTCCTGATCGGCCGCGACGGCATCGCCGACGCCGGCGACGATCTTCCAGACGGTGCCGGTGACCTCGGATCGGATGGTGTGTGCCTTCATGCTGCTTTCGCTCCTCGATGCGGGGCCGATACTAGCGTAATGTGCGATTGTTGACAATACGACATGTGCGGCGTAGAGTCGCCTGCCATCGCTCGAGTGAGGGCCGCTTCGCCCGCCGGGCATGCAACAACGGAGCCGGCCGTGGCGCTATCTCATTCGGACGTTCGCCATCTGCTCGATCTGCTCGATCGTGCGGAGCACCTCGATGCGCTGTCGATCCGCGTCGGCGACTTCGTGCTGCAGGCATCGAAGAACGGCGCGGCCGCGCTGGCGCCGCCGATGACAAGCCCGCCCGCCGACGCGGCATCCGTGGCGCCGGCAGCCGGCGCGGCCGCACCCTCGGCAGCTGCGACCGCCACGCCCTCGGAAGCCGAGGTGCCGACAGGCATGACCGCTGTCCGCGCGCCGATGCTCGGCACCTTCTATCGCACGCCGGCGCCCGACCAGCCTCCGTTCGTGGCCGAGGGCAGCGCCGTCGCCGCCGACGCCACGCTGTGCCTGGTCGAGGTGATGAAGCTCTTCAACACCGTCAAGACCCCGGTCGCCGGCCGCGTGCACCGCATCCTGGCCGAGCACGGCAAGCTCGTCGAGCACGGCCAGATCCTGATGCTGATTGAGCCGGAGCCACGGTCGTGAACGACGCCGTCGCCGAACCCGCGGCGCCGCTCGCGCGCCACGACATCCGCCGCGTCTTCATCGCCAACCGCGGCGAGATCGCGGTGCGCATCGTGCGCGCCTGCCGATCGCTCGGCATCGAAGCGGTGGTCGGCGTCTCCGAGGCTGACGCAGGCAGCCTGGCCGCGCGCCGGGCCGACGAGGCGGTGCCGATCGGCCCGCCCCCTTCGGCCGCCAGCTACCTGCGCGCCGACCGCCTGGTGCAGGCCGCGCTCGCGTCGCGGTGCGACGCCGTGCACCCCGGCTACGGCTTCCTCTCCGAGCGCTCGGCGTTCGTGCGCGCCTGCAATGAGGCCGGGCTGATCTTCATCGGACCGTCCGCCGAGGCCATCGACGCGATGGGCGACAAGATCACTGCGGTCACCCTGGCCACCAAAGCCGAGGTGCCTCGCGTTCCTGGCTCGGGCGCGGTGGCCGACCCCGAAGCCGCATGCCAATTCGCCGAACGCATCGGCTACCCGGTGCTGCTGAAAGCCAGCGCCGGCGGCGGCGGGCGCGGCATGCGCGTCGTGCGCGCGAGCGACGAACTGCCGGCCGCCTTCCGCTCGGCCTCGGCCGAGGCGCAGTCGGCGTTCGGCGACGCCACGCTGTACGTCGAGAAGTTCATCGAGCATGCCCGCCACATCGAGATCCAGGTCATCGGCGACCAGCACGGCCAGCTCGTCCACCTGGGCGAGCGCGAATGCTCGACGCAGCGCCGCCACCAGAAGCTGATCGAGGAGGCCCCCTCGCCGGCCTTGAGCGAAGCCACGCGTGCAGCGATGTGCGAAGCCGCACTCAGGCTGGCGCGCAACGTCGGCTACTTCGGCGCCGGCACGGTCGAGTTCGTGGTCGATGCGCGCGACGGCAACTTCTACTTCCTCGAGATGAACACGCGCATCCAGGTCGAGCATCCGGTCACCGAGATGGTGACCGGGCGCGACCTGGTGGCCGAGCAGATTCGCGTCGCCGCCGGGCTGCCGCTGTCGTTCACGCAGGAAGAGATTCGCACGCAAGGCCACGCCATCGAGTGCCGCATCAACGCCGAGGACTCCGAGCGCAACTTCATGCCGCGCCCCGGGCGGATCACGGCCTGGCAGGCGCCCGCAGGAGAGGGCGTTCGTCTGGACTCGCACTGCCACGCCGGCTATGCCGTGCCGCCGTACTACGATTCAATGATCGGCAAGCTGATCGCCCACGCCGCGACGCGGCCCGAGGCGATCGCACGCATGGAAGGCGCGCTCGCCGAGCTGCGGGTAGTTGGCGTGCCGACCACCGCGGCATTCCACCGCGCCGTGCTCGCGCACCCCGATTTCGCGGCCGGGCAGGTGACGACGCGCTGGGTCGAGGAGGTGTTCCTGCCGGCGCGCGCGCGCAGACAAGCAACGCGCAACGAAGGAGGCCACGGCATGAGCCCGCCCGGCCGCCCGAAGGGCGAATCCCTGAGCGCAAAGCGCGAAGGTAGTCCAGCGAGCGCGATCCCGGTCTCCCGGTCGCACTCGCTCCCCCTCGGGGGGACGGCCCGCGGGGCCAAGGGGGCCGCATGAACGCTCCGGTCCGCTTCACCGACGCCAGCTTCAGCGACGGCCAGGCCGCCGTGTGGGGCGGCGCGCTGACGACGCCGATGCTGCTGGCCGCGATCGGCGCGCTGGCGGCCTCGGGTCTGGCCGCCGTCGAGGTGCTGAGCCCAGCGGTGATCGACGGCTGCATCGCACGCGGCGAAAACCCACTGCAACGCGTGGAGGCCGCGCGCGTGCGCTGCCCCGACGTCCCGCTGCGCGCCAGCGTCAGCCTGCTCACCGCGCACGGCCGGCGGGGCGCCGACGTGCTCGGCGCCGGCCTGCTCGGTCCGTGGTTGCGCGCACTCGCGGCGGCCGGCATCCGCGAAGTGGTGCTGATCGATGCGCTGCAGGAGCAGCACCGCATGTTCGACGCGGTGCGCGACGCCATCGCCGCCGGCCTCAGCGCGATCGCTGCGCTGCCGTACGTGGCCGACCCCGGTCTCGACGACCAGACCTACGCGAAGCGCGCGCTGGCGCTGGCCGGCACCGGCGCGCAGCGCGTGATGCTGCGCGACGAGAGCGGCGTGCTCACGCCCGACCGCGCACGCACCCTGCTGCCGGCGCTGCGCTCGGCGCTGGGCGCCGTGCCGCTGGACCTGCACACGCGCTGCCAGACCGCGCTCGGGCCGTGGATGGCGATCGAGGCGGTGCGACTGGGCGTGAGCGGCATCGACACCGCCTTGCCCGCCGTCGCCAACGGCGCATCGCTGCCGGCCCTGCCGCTGCTGCTGCGCTCGCTGGCGCGCGCGAAGCTGGTCGCGTCGCCCATCTCGCAGGAGGCGCTCGCCGCCGCCAACACCACGCTCGCGGCGATCGCCGACGAGGAGGGCTTCGCCTCGTCCCTGCCCTGGGTGTTCGACCTGTCGCCCTATGCGCACCAGCTCCCGGGCGAAGTGGCGGCCGAGTTCGTCGCCCGGCTGCGCGCGCAAGGGCAGTGGGCGCGCGTGCACGCGTTCGCCGCCGAATGCGCCGCAGTGCGCGCCGACATGGGCTCGCCGCCGATGCTGGCGCCGTTCGCGCGCGCCATCGCCGAACAGGCTTTCGCCCACTTCGAAGGCGAGCCGCGCTACCAGAGCCTGCGGCCGGTGCTGCGCCGGCTGCTGCAAGGCGTCTACGGCACGCCGCCGGCGCCGCAGCACGCCGCCCTGCAGCGGCGCGTCGGCCGCGTCGCCAGCGAGCCGGTCGCGCCGCCGAGTCCAGCGCCGGGCCATGACGACCCGCAGTCGCTGCTTGCCCAGGTGGCCGGCGTCGAGGCCAGAAAGCTGCCCGGCCACGCGTCGTCCTCGGCGCTGCGCTACGCCTTCGTGTCGCCCGCACTCGCGCTCGCGCAGGGGCTGGTGCAGCGCGCGGCGCGTTACGCCCGGCTGTCGGCAAGCGGCGCCGGCGTCGAGATCCACCTTCAACTCGGCAGCTGACATGCTAGCCACCCTTCGCGCCCAGGTCGCCGCCGAAACCGCCCGCACCGGCAAGCGCCGAACCATCCACCTCACCGACGGCACCTTGCGCGATGCGCACCAATGCCTGTGGGCGACGCGCATGCGCACCGAGCACATGCTGCCGATCGCCGAGCGGCTCGACGCCGCCGGCTTCGTCAGCATCGAGGGCATCGCGCTAGTGCAGTTCGACGCCAGCGTGCTGTTCCTGAACCAGAACCCGTTCGAGCGCCTGCGGCTGCTTCGCGAGCGCATCGGGCGCACGCCGCTGCGCGCGGCGGTACGCAGCAACCTGATGCGCGGCTTCTACCCGGTGGCCGACGACATCACCGAGCTGTTCCTCGAGCACCAGATCGCCAACGGCGCGCGCGACATGGCGTTCATGGAAGCGCTGCTTTGCTGGGATAACGTCGAGCGCAGCGTCAAGCGCACGCGCGAGCTGGGCTGCCGCGCGATGCTGGCGCTGGGCTACAACATCGCGCCGGCCTACGACGACGCCTTCTACGCGCGCAAGGCCGCCGAGGCGCGTGCGCGCATGGGCGTCGAGGGCGTCAGCGTCGTCGACGCCGGCGGCAGCCTGACGGTCGAGCGTACGCGCACGCTGGTGCCGGCGATCCGCGCCGCCATCGGCCCCGACTGCGCGCTCGAGTTCAACACGCACTGCCTCACGGGCCTGGGCCCGCTGCTGGCGCTCGAGGGCGCGGTGCACGGCGCCGACCGGATCCTGTGCGCCGTCGATCCGCTGGCCAACGGCAACTCGTTGCCCGCCGCGCAGATGCTGGCGCGCAACCTGCGCGAGATCGGCTTCGACGTGGCGGTGGACGACGCGCTGCTCGACGAGGTGGGCGAGTACCTCGGGCGCCTGGCCGCGCAGACCGGCCACCCGGTAGGCGTGCCGGCGGAGTACGACCCGGCGCAGTACGAGACGCAGTACGCCGGCGGCGCGCAGAGCAACCTCGAGGCGCAGCTCGAGCAGGCCGGGCTGATGGACCGCCTGCCACAGGTGCAGGATGAGATTGCGCGCGTGCGCGT
>DASURM010000168.1:0-6846 GCA_036280035.1 Burkholderiaceae bacterium
CGAACCAGGGGCAGCATGTACGAATCGCTCTCGTTGAACACGCCGAGCTTTCCCGAGCGCGGGCTGATGTAGCCAACGCGATCTCCTTCTCGGGGCCCGCGGCAAAGATGCGCGGGCTGTCGAGCGTCAGCGCCGCACCCGCGGCTACGGTCGCGCCACCGATGAGCACTTTGCGGCGCGCCATGGATTCGGGCGCGTCCGGCTCCTGCACCTTGCCTGTTGCCTGGTTGCCTTTGCCTGTTGCTGCAGTCAGGTCGCAGGCCCTGACTGCGCCAGCAACTCGGTTATTCGCCGGTCCTTCGCTGCCCACAACCCGTCGATCCAGGTGCGGATGCCGTTGCGGTAGACCTTGTCGCGGATCAGGTCGCCGCCGAGCAACGCGGCATCGAGCGGCAGTTGCTGCACTTCGACGATCACCTCGCCGGTGCGGCCGCACAGCAGATCCCAGAAGCTCGGCGTGCCCGCGGGGTAGACGATGGTGACATCGAGCAGGCATTCGAACAGCTCGCCCATCGTTGCCAGCGCGATGCCGATGCCGGCGATCTTGGGCTCCAGCAGGTGCCGGTACGGGCTGCGCTGCTCGCTGCGCTTGGCGTCGGTGAAGCGCGTGCCTTCGGCGAAGTTGATCACCGCGGTGGGAATGCGCGCGAAGCGCTGGCAGGCGCGGCGCGTGGTGGCGAGGTCGTCGCGCCGCCCGGCGCCGCGCCGCATGAACGGAAAGTCGAGCGCCCACCACGCCAGTCCGACTACCGGCACCCAGATCAGCTCGCGCTTGAGAAAGAACTTGAGGAACGGGATGCGGTGGTGGAACGCGCGCTGCAGCACGAAGATGTCGACCCAGCTTCGATGGTTGCTCGACACCAGGTACCAGCCGTGCGGGCGCAGATGGTCGACGCCGCCGACACGCCACGGCGCGCGGCACACGGCGGTGATCCAGAGGTTGTTGAACGCCACCCAGCCGGTGGCGAGGCGATTGAGCAGTCGGTCGCACGCCACGCGCAGGCGGCTCTCGGGCAGCACCAGCTTGGCCAGCGCCACCGGCACCATCGCCACGAACACGGCCAGCGTGTTCAGGCCGAGCGCCAGCGCGGCGAGGGCGCCGCGCAGAGGATGCAGCAAGGCAGTGCGAAGCATGCGTGGCAATGCGGCTCGCAAAGAAGCAGCGCGCTGCGGGCGGCGCGCCGCTACAGCCGCACCACGCGCGGGTCGGCGACCGGCGCGTACAGCGCAAGCACGTCGCCGGCGCGCCGCTCGAGCACCGCACGCTGGTTGACGTAGCCCTTGTCGGTGATCTCGCCGGCGTCGGCGTTCGGCGGCTCGGCCAGCAGCAGCGCGCGCGTCGGCGATTGCGACGAGCCGCCGCCTTCGGCGCGCAGCGCCTGCAGCGCGTCGCGCAACCGGCGCGCTCGCTCGTCGTCGTTCATGGCTGCTGCAGCGGGCGACGCGAACACCAGCAGGCCGACCTCCTCGCGGTCGTGGCCGGTGACCACCACGTCGGCGGCCAGCGGCGTCAGCGCGCTGATCGCGCGCAGCCGCAGCGCACCCACCGAGACCCAGGTGCCGCTCATCAGCTTGAAGTCCTCGGCGACGCGGCCGTCGAACACCACGCCGAGTTCGGGCCGCGCGTCGTCGACCATCCGGCCGGCGTCGCCGATGCGGTAGAAACCGTCTTCGTCGAACGCCTCGGCGGTCAGCGCCGGCGCATCGCGATAGCCGGGGAACACGCTGACGCCGCGCACGCGCATCTCGAGCTTGCTCGCCTGCGCCCCGCCGACCGGCACGAACTTCAGCTCGATGCCCGGCAGCGGCGCGCCGATGCAGCCGGCGCGCTCGATCGTCCAGTGCACGCTGGTCACCGCCGGCGAGGTCTCGGTGGCACCCCACGACGAGGTGAACCACAGCGGCCGCGTGCGCACGCGCCGCGCCACGCCCTCGAGCCGCTCCCACACGCTCTGCGGCAGCGCGGCGCCGGCATAGAACACGCCTTCGAGCCGCTCGAAGAAGTCGTGCGCGAAGCTGTCGTCGCCTTCCAGGTAGGTCAGCAGCATGTCGAAGCCGCGCGGCACATTGAAGTAGAAGTTGGGTTTCACCGCGCGCAGGTTGGCCACCGTCTTGTCGATCAGGCCCGGCGCAGGCCGTCCTTCGTCGACGTGCAGCGCGCCGCCGTGCGCGAGCGCCATGTTGAAGTTGTGGTTGCCGCCGAAGGTGTGGCTCCACGGCAGCCAGTCGAGCAGCACCAGGCGGTGATGATCGAGAAACGGCCACGCCTGCGTCATCTGCTGCTGGTTGGCGGTGAGCATGCGGTGGGTGTTGATCACCACCTTGGGCGTGCCGGTCGAGCCGCTGGTCAGCAGGTACTTGGCATGCGCGTCGGGGCGGATCGCGGCGAACGCCGCGTCGACGGCCGTGCTCTCGCTGGCCTGCACCAAGCGCGCGAACGGCAGCGCGCCGGGCAGCGCCGCGGCGTCGCCGCCGAGCACCACCGGCGCGCGACCGCCCCAGGCGCGTAGCGCGGGGCCGTAGACCGCCGGGTCGGCGGCGTACACCAGCGCCGGGTCCAGCGTGTCGAGGATGCCCTTGACCTTGGTGTAGTCGCGCGTCAGCCGGCAGTAAGCGCTCGACACCGAGCACACGGTGCGGCCGAGGTGCATCGTGGCCAGCGCGAGCAGCGCATGGTCGACCGAGTTGTCCGACAGCACGACCACCGGCCGGTCGGCGCGCAGTCCGAGGTCGAGCATCGCCTGCGCGATGCGGCCCACCTGCGCGCGCGTGTCGGCGTAGCTGAGGCGGCGCCATGAGCCCCCGCCCGGCCGCTCCGAAGGGGGCGAATCCCGCTCGGCGGGAAGGGGCCGCAGGCCCCAAGGGTGCACCGGTTCGGCACTGGCGTCGCGCTCGGCGAGGAACAGCGCATCGGGGGTGGTGCGCGCCCAGTGCTCGAGCCACTCGCCGATGCAGCGTGCGTGAGGCTGCAGCGGCTCGGGATGGCTCAGCACGAACGCGCCGCCACCGAGGTCGCGGCGCAGCGTGCGCGGCGTCGCCAACGACCCGGGCTCACCGAACGGCTGAACGAGAGGCATCTCAGTGCTCCTGCAAGGGCGGGCGTCAGACGCCCAGGTACGACGCCAGTTCGGCGCTGTGGCGCAACTCGGCCGCGGCGCCGGCGAGCACCACCTGGCCCTTCTGCAGCACCACCAGGCGGTCGGACTGAGCGGCCACCTTGCGGTAGTCGCGGTCGACGATCAGCGTGGCGATGCCGTCGCGGCGGATCGACTCGACGACGCGCCAGATCTCGGTCACGATCTGCGGCGCCAGGCCCTCGGTGGCTTCGTCGAGGATGATCAGCGTCGGGTTGGTCATCAGCGCGCGGCCGATCGCCAGCATCTGCTGCTCGCCGCCCGACAGTTGTGCGCCGAGGTGCTGCATGCGCTCGGCCAGCCGCGGAAACGTCTGCAGCGTGCGCTTCAGAGTCCAGCTCTCGCGCGCAGGGTCGCCGGGGTGTGCGGCCATCAGCAGGTTCTCGCGCACGCTCAGGTTGGGGAACACGCCGCGCCCTTCGGGCACGTAGGCCACGCCCAGCCGCGCCACCTGGTGCGGGCGCGCGCGCGAGCAGTCGCGCCCGCCGATCGTGATGCGGCCCTCGCGCTCGGCCACGTGGCCCAGCAGCGTGCGGATCAGCGTGCTCTTGCCCATGCCGTTGCGGCCGAGCAGCCCCACGGTCTCGCCACCGGCGATGCGCAGATCGACGCCGTGCAGGATGTGGCTCGAGCCGTACCAGGCGTGCAGGCCCTGGGCGTCGATCAGCGCGGTGCCGTTCGGCTGGCGCCCTCGAGCCTGCGCCTTCGCGGCCGACGGCGCGGCGCTCACGCCGCCTCCCCCAGATACGCCGCCTGCACTTCGGGGTTGGCGCGCACGGCCTGCGGCGCACCGCTGGCGAGCACGGCGCCGTTGACCATCACGGTGATCACGTCGGCGATGCGGAACACGGCGTCCATGTCGTGTTCGACCAGCGCGATCGCGTGGCCCTGCTTCAACTCGGCGAGCAGCGCGAGCATGCGCTCGGTCTCCTCGGCGCCCATGCCGGCCAGCGGCTCGTCGAGCAGCAGCACCTCGGGCGCGGTGGCCAGGCACATCGCGATCTCGAGCTGGCGCCGCTGCCCGTGCGACAGCGCACCGGCGCTCTGATCGAGCACGTCGTCGAGGCCCGCGCGCCGCGCCGCCGCGCGCGCCGCGGGCACGCTCGCCGGGCAGCGCGCGGCGTCGGACCACCAGGCAAAGGGCCGCGGATGCCGTGCCTGCGCGGCGAGGCGGCAGTTCTCGAGCACGCTGAAGTTGGGGAACACGGTGGTGCGCTGGTAGCTGCGGCCGATGCCGGCGCGGGCGCGCATCGGCTGCGACCAGCGCGTGACGTCGCGGCCGCGCAGTTCCACCGTGCCGCTGCTGGCGGCCAGCTCGCCCGACAGCACGTTGATCAGCGTGCTCTTGCCCGCGCCGTTGGTGCCGATCACCGCGTGCACGGTGCCGCGCTCGAGCGCGAGCGACACCCGATCCACCGCCACCAGCCCGCCGAAGCGGCGGGTGAGATCGCGCGCGCGCAGCAGCACTTCGCTCATCGGCCAGAGCCTCCAGCTGGTTCGATGCGCGGCGTGCGCCGCAGCCGGTGCGCAAGCAGCGCGCCGGCCCCGATCAGCCCGCGCGGCAGCAGCGCGACGCTGGCGATGATGGCCAGGCCCAGACCGAGCAGCCAGTGCTTGGCGAACGCACCGAAGACGGCCTCCGACTTGAACAGCTCCTGCAGCAGCGCGAACGCGAAGGCGCCGATCACGGCGCCGCGCAGGTGCCCGATGCCGCCGAGGATGATCATGATCAGCACCGCACCGGAGAGGTGCCAGCTCAGCAACTCGGGGTTGACGAAGCCGTCCTTCACCGCGAACAGGAAGCCGCCGAGCCCGGCGATCGCCCCCGACACCACGAACGCGGCGAGCTTGTACCAGTAGGTCGAGAAGCCGGTGGCGCGCATGCGCTGCTCGTTGATGCGGATGCCCGCCAGCGCGCGGCCGAAGTGCGAGCGCATCAGCAGCGCCAGGAACACGAACACCGCCACCAGGCTGGCCAGCACGAAGTAGTACATCGCCAGCGGCGCGTCGAGGTCGAACAGCGGTTTGCCGCCGATCTCGACCAGCGGCTTGAAGTAGAGGTAGATGCCGTCGGTGCCGCCGCCCAGCGGCGTGTCGTGCACGACGTAGTACGCCATCTGCGCGAAGGCGAGCGTCACCATGATGAAGTAGACGCCGCGCGTGCGCAGCGACAGCGCGCCCATGAACAGCGCGTAGGCGGCGGCGATCAGCACGGAGGCCGGCAGCAGCCAGAACACCGAAGGCGCAGCGCTCTGCGGCGTCAGTTTCGCCGCGGCATAGGCCGCGAGCCCGAAGAACGCCGCCTGGCCGAAGCAGACCAGCCCGGCGCTGCCCACCAGCAGCTCCAGGCTCAGCGCGACGATGGCGTAGATCATCGTCTTGGTGACCAGGTCGACGCCGAAGGTGCCGCCGACGAGCGGCCAGGCAACCAGCAGCACCAGCCCTGCGGCGGCCGAGGCGCTGCGCATGTCGAGGGCCGGCGTGATCATCAGCCCGTCTTGAAGAGGCCGTGGGGCTTCCACAGCAGGATCAGCGCCATCAGCACGTACACCAGCACGCCGGCGGCCTGCGGGAACACCACCTTGCCGAAGGTGTCGACGAATCCGATCAACAGCGCCGCCAGCAGTGCGCCGCGCACCGAGCCGATGCCGCCGATCACCACCACGACGAAGCAGATGATCAGCACCTGGTTGCCCATGCCGGGGTCGACGCTCGACACCGGCGCGGCCACCATGCCCGCGAGCACCGCCACCGCGACGCCGGCGGCGAACACCACGCGGTAGAGGAACTTGATGTCGATGCCGAGCGACTGCACCATCTCGCGGTTGCTCGAGCCGGCGCGAATCGTCATGCCCAGCCGCGTGCGCGCGAGCACGTACCACATCGCCAGCGCCAGCAACAGGCACACCGCCGAGATGAAGAGGCGATACACGGGGTAGGTCATCAGGTCACCGAGCGGGATCGACCCCGCCAGCCAGGCCGGTGCCGGCACGCCGTGCACGTCGTCGCCGACGACGATGCTGCGCAGCTCCTCGAACACCAGGATCAGCCCGTAGGTCATCAGCACCTGCTGCAGGTGCTCGCGCTCGTAGAGGAAACTGAAGAACGCCCATTCCAGCACGTAGCCCAGCAGCACCGCGAGCACCAGGCCGACCAGCAAGGTGACGAAGAAGCCGCCGCCCACGATCGGCGCCAGCGCGTAGGCCATGTAGGCGCCGATCATGTAGAAGCTGCCGTGCGCCAGGTTGATGACGCCCATGATCCCGAAGATCAGCGTCAGCCCCGAGGCCACCAGAAACAACAACAGCCCGTACTGCAGGCTGTTGAGGCACTGGACAAGAAAGGTCGCGAGATCCAATCTGGAGGGTCCCTACGGGACAGGCCGCACAGCGGCCGGGGGAGAGGCCTGGAGGGTCGGGCGATCCGCGTACGGGTTGCCCGGACGCGGATCGTGCCCCCTCGGGGGGCGGCCGCCAGACGGCCGGGGGCTCACGTTCTACATCTTGCAGCCGCGCCCCGGGTCGGCCAGCGCCTTGCTGGCGATGCCGACCACCTTGTTCTCCTTGCCGACCACCTGGCGCAGATAGAAGTCCTGCACCGGGTTGTGGTTCTTGCCGAGCGTGAAGGCGCCGCGCGGGCTGTCGATCCTGGCCTTCTCGAGCGCGGCGGCGAACCCGGCCTTGTCGGCGATGTCGCCCTTGGTCGCCTTGAG
>DASURM010000169.1:0-4381 GCA_036280035.1 Burkholderiaceae bacterium
GCGCCTGCTCGGTCATCACCTCGTCGACCGGGCCGGCGATCGGCGCCGCGCCGCCGAGCAGCAGCGCGTGGCTGGCGAAGCGCGCGGCGAGGTTGACGTCGTGCAGCGCGATCACCGCGGCGCGGTCGCCGGGCTGCACCAGCGCGCGCAGATGCTCGAGCACGCCGATCTGGTGCTTCAGATCGAGGTGTGCGGTCGGTTCGTCGAGCAGCAGCAGCGGCGCCTGCTGCGCCAGCAGCGCGGCGATCGCCACCCGCTGGCGCTCGCCGCCCGACAGCGTGGTCACGTCGCGCGAGGCCAGCGCCGCGGCGTCGACGGCGGCCAGCGCGTCGCGCGCGATGCGGTGATCGTTCTCATCGTCGTCGAACGCCCAGCGGTCGTGGTGCGGGTGGCGGCCGAGCAGCACGACGTCGAGCGCGCGCGCCGAGAAGCTGTCGTGCACCGTCTGCGTCAGCAGGCCGCGCCAGCGCGCCAGCCGCTCCGGCGGCGTGTGCGCGAGGTCGTGCGCCATCAGGCGCACGCTGCCGGCGGCCGGTGCGAGCACGCCGGCCAGCGTGTGCAGCAGCGTCGTCTTGCCGCTGCCGTTGGGGCCGAGCACGCACCACAGGTCGCCGCCGTGCACGGCGAGCGACAGCTCGCGCGCCAGCTCGCGCGCGCCGGCGCGCAGCGTGAGCGCGCTGGCGTCGAGCAGCGGCGCGTGGCTCATCGAACCCCCTTTGCGCTGCGCGCCTTCCCCCCGAGGGGGCCGAGTGCCGCGGCTCCATGCCCGCCTGCGCGGGCATGGACGGCATGAGGAGGCGGCGCGTCTCGCGACGCCGCGGCCTGCAAGGCCGAGCGCCTTCGGAGCGGCCGCGCGGCGCTCATCGCGTGCGCCTCAGCAGCAGCGCCAGGAAGGTCGGCACGCCGAGCAGCGCGGTCAGCAGGCCCACCGGGAGCTGCTGCGGCGCGACCACGGTGCGCGCGGCGGTGTCGGCCAGCAGCAAGAGCGTGCCGCCGGCCAGCGCGCACGCCGGAAGCAGCACGCGCTGATCGTTGCCGATCGCCAGCCGCAGCGCGTGCGGCACCACCAGGCCGACGAAGCCGACCGCGCCGCTGCTGGTCATCGCCACCGCGGTACCGAGCGAGGCCAGCACGAACAGCGCGCGGCGCAGCGCGACCACGTGCACGCCGAGCGACAGCGCGATCACCGGGCCGCGCAGCATCACGTTGAGCGAGCGCGCGAGCGGCCAGGTCGCGAGCACCAGCACCCCCAGCATCGCGAGCGCCGCCACGCCGCCGCTGCCGGCGCTCGGGTCGCCGGCGAGCCAGAACAGCATGCCGCGGATGCGCGCCTCGGGCGACAACGTCAGCAGCAACGTCACCAGCGCGGTCCACAGCGCCGCTAGCATGACGCCGGCCAGCAGCAGGCGCGGCGCGCCGACCCCCGGGTCGGCGATCGCGGCGCCGGCGAACTCGCGCCGCGCCAGCGCGAACACCAGCGCGGTCGACGCCAGCGCGCCGGCGAACGCAGCGCCCTGCGTGAGCGCCGCACCGAGGCCCAGCAGCATCGCGGCCAGCGCGCCGACCGCCGCACCGCCGGAGGCGCCCATCACGTAGGGGTCGGCCAGCGGGTTGCGCAGCAGCACCTGCATCAGCGCACCGGCCAGCGCGAGCAGGCCACCGGTGCCGAACGCGGCCAGCGCGCGCGGCAGCCGCAGCAGGTGCACGATCTGCGCGTCGACACCGCCGTCGGGGTGCAGCAGCGCGCGCAGCAACTGCAGCGGCGCCATCGCGTGGCTGCCCAGCGCCAGCGCCACTGCCATCGCTGCGCACGCCAGCACAGCGAGCACGAGCCAGATGCGGATCGCTCGGCTCATCGCTCCGAGAGCCCCTTCGTGGCCTTCACCGCCAGGCCGCGTCGACCGTCAGCAGCAGCTGGCGCGGCGCGGTGTTGTAGCCCTGCGCCAGCTCGTAGCGCTTGTCGGTGGCGTTGGCGACGCGCGCGCCGAGCGTGACCTCGCGCGTGATCGACCAGTTCGCGTACAGCGACAGCAAGCCGTAGCCGCCCATGCGCGATGCCGGCGTGTTGGCGGCGCTGTCGTAGCGCGCGCCGCTGGCGCTGAGGTCGCCGCCGATGCGCCAGGCGCCGCTGTCGTAGGCGACGCCGGCGCGGCCGTGGTCGCGTGCGCGGCGCACCAGCAGCAGGCCGGTGCCGCAATCGCGCGGATCCTGATGAGTCCACTCGACATCAGCGCTGAAGACGCCCCACGCCTGTTGCACCAAGAGCGTCGTGCCGTGGATGCGCGCGCGGTTGACGTTGATCACGGTGCTGAAGGTCGGGTCGACCGCGATCAGGTCGTCGATGCGGTTGTCGAACGCGGTCAGGCTCGCCGTCGTGCCGCCGCGGCGCCAGCGCAACGCGGCATCGAAGCCGTGCGAGCGCTCGGGCTGCAGGTTCGGGTTGCCTGAGAAGCCGAACGACAGCGGGAAGTACAGGTCGTTGAACGACGGCGCGCGAAACGCGTTGCCCGCCGCCGCGCTGAGGCGCCAGTCGGGCGCGAACGACCAGCCGGCGCCGACGCGGCCGGTGGTGTGGGTGCCGAACTGCGTGTTGTGGTCGGTGCGCACCGAACCTTCGAGCTGCACCGCGTCGAACTTGTGCTGCGCGGCAGCGAACAACGACGAGATCGTGCGCTCGGTCTGCGTGTAGGCGGTGCTGCTGGCCACCTGCTCGCGCCGCCACTCGGCGCCAAGGCTCAGCTCGGTGGCGCCGAAGGCGAGGTCGTTCTGCCACAGCGCCTGGTCCTGGTCGGTGTCGAAGCGGCTCGGAAACGCGCCGTGGGTGCTCGAATGATCGCTGCCGCGCGCCAGCCGCAGCGTGCTCAGCCAGTTGCGCGCGAGGCGGTTGTCGCTGCGCAGCGCCAGCGTCGACAGGTGCTGCTGGTTGACGTCGTCGCTGGCGGGGCCGGCGTCGAAGTGCGTGTCGGCGCTGCTGAAGCTGCCGCGCAGGCTGAGCTGGTGGCCCTCCGCGAGGCGCCACTGCAGCGCGCCGTTGGCATTCTTGTTGCGATACGGGTCGCGGTCGGGGTTGTACGAGAACGCGTTGGCGGCATTGGTGGCCGAGAACGCATCGACCGCGAGCGCGCCGGCGTTGAGCGACCACGACCACGGCCCCGTCGTGCGGCCGACGCTGCCGTGCACCTCGCCGCGATGCTCGCTGCCGGCCGACGCGCCGGCGCTCGCGCCGTCGGGCGTCTTGGTGAAGATCTGGATCACGCCGCCGATCGCGTCGGCGCCGTACAGGCTGCTGGCCGGGCCGCGCAGCACCTCGATGCGATCGATCTGCGCCAGCGGGATGTGCTCCAGCGCGTTGGTGCCGCTGGTGGCCGAGTTGAGCCGCACGCCGTCGATCAGCACGACCACGTGGCTGGTGTTGGTGCCGCGCAGGAACACGCCGCTGGGTTGCCCGGGGCCGCCGGTGGCGCTGATCTCGGCGCCGGCGTGGCGCTGCAGCAGCTCGGCCAGGCCGATCGGCCCGGCGCGCTCGATCTGCTCGGCGTCGATCACCACCAGGTCGGCCACCGCCGTGTCGGCGGCCTGCGGCACGCGGTTGGCGGTGACGACCACTTGCGCGACCGCGAACTCGGCGCTGCGCGCCGGCGGGGCGAAGACGAAGGACGAGGCGAGCACGGCAACGCCGGCCACGAAGGCGCGGCGCAAAGGCAAGGCTGGATGCATGACAGCGACTCCCGCAGCCAGCGTCCCCGCAGGCTGCATCGAACAGGAATCGCCGCGCCCGCGGGCGCGGCGGCCATGCAGCAGGCCGGTATCCGGGCTCATGGGCCGGCGCATCGATGCAGCGCCCTTCGGTGGCCGCCTTCCCACGGACCAAGAGAGTCCGCAGTGGCATTCGGCCACCTCCGAGGATGTGTGCGAGACATCCCAACCCACCAACCGGTGCGGGGGCAGCGCAGGCTTTGCGCGCTCGGCCGACTGCGAGTGACCTGCGCGCGCACCTGCTTCCCGTTGAACCCCGGGCCGTCGAACGACGAACCGGGGCACCCGATGCGGGCGTGATCTTAGCGCGCGCCGCCGACGGCCCAGCCGTCAGCGCGACGGGCAGCGCACCTGGAACAGCTCGCGCCGGCCGCCGTCGATGCGCGCGGCCGTGAGGCTGCCGCCCCAGACGCAGCCGGTGTCGAGCGCCAACAGGTCGGGCCGGTCGACGAGGCCGAGCGTCGACCAGTGGCCGAACGCGATCGGCGTGCCCGCGCTGCGTCGCGACGCGATGTCGAACCATGCCGCGTGGCCCGGCGGCGCTGCGGCGGCGCCGTCCTTGACGCTGAACTCCATCGTGCCGTCGTCGGCGCAGAAGCGGATGCGCGTCAGCGCGTTGATGATC
>DASURM010000170.1:0-3452 GCA_036280035.1 Burkholderiaceae bacterium
GGGGCGGAGCCGCCTTCGTCGGGCGAGCAGCGCAGGGAACCTCGGCCCACAGGGCCGAGGCGCCGACGGGAGCGCGCGCCGGCCTGCCCACCCCCAGCCTTGCCGCCACGATCCCACCAACGACGTTTGCACCAACACCTACCCTCGCAACCGCGGATTCACCGCGAAGTAAGCCAGATCCGCCAGCAGGCTCAGCGTGATGTAGGCGGTGGCCGTCACCATCACCACGCCCTGAACCACCGCGTAGTCGCGGTTGAACACCGAGTCGACGATCAGTTTGCCGAAGCCGGGGATGGTGAACACCTGCTCGGTCAGCACCGCGCCCGACAGCAGCGTGCCCAGCTCGAGCGCGCCGAGCGTGATCACCGGCGTCAGCGCGTTGCGCAGCGCGTGCTTGAGCACCACCATGCGCTCGCTCAGCCCCTTGGCGCGCGCGGTGCGGATGTAGTCCGACGACAGCACCTGCAGCATCGCGCTGCGCGTGTGGCGCATCAGCACCGCTGCCAGCGCGTTGCCGAGCACGAACGCCGGCATGATCATCGCTTCGAGGTTGGCGCGCAGATCCTCGAACGGGCTCACGTAGCCCGACGCCGGCAGCCAGCCGAGCTGCACCGAGAACAGCAGGATCAGCAGGATGCCGAGCCAGAAGTTCGGCGTGCTGATGCCCCACAGCGCCACCGCGTTGGCCGCCGAGTCCCACCAGCTGCCGCGGCCGACCGCGGCCACGATGCCGGCGGGGATGCCGATCAGCACCGCGATCGCGAACGCCATCGTGCCGAGCTGAATCGTCACCGGCAGCTTCTGCAGCACCAGCTCGAGCACCGGCTGCTGCGTGCGGATCGATTCGCCGAAGTCGCCCTTCAGCACGCCGCCGACCCAGTATGCGTAGCGCACCGGCAGCGGCTGGTCGAGGTGCAGCTTCTCGCGCAGGTGCGCGATCACGCTCGGATCCTGCTCCTCGCCGGCCAGGATCTTGGCCGGGTCGCCTGGCAGCAACTGCTGCAGCCCGAAGATCAGGATCGACACGAACACCAGCGTCGGCACCACCTGCGCCAGGCGCTTGAGCAGGTAGTCGGTCATCGGGGCGCCGGGCTCACGAACCGTTCATCTTCAGGCCGGTGACGCGCAGCAGTCCGTCGGGCAGCTCGCGCACGCCGCTGAGCTTGGGCGTGTAGGCCCACAGCCAGTTGCGGTGGTACAGGTAGATGATCGGGCGCTCCTTGAGCACGCGCGCGGCGATCTGCTCGTAGGTCTTCTTGCGCTCGGCCGGCGCGAGCTGCGTGCGCGACTGCTTCAGCAGCGCGTCGGTCTCCTCGCTGCAGTAGCCGGCGTAGTTGAGCGGCTGCTTGCAGGCGTCGAAGCTGTACAGGTTGCCGTCGGGGTCGGCGCGGCCGCTCCAGGCCAGCACGTAGGCGTCGAACTCGCCCTTGTCGGCCAGGTTGAGCGAGGTCGCGAACTCGGTGGTCTGCAGCTTGACGTCGAAGCCCGCCTCGCGCGTCATCGCCTGCACCACCAGCCCCAGGCGCTGCGCGTCGCTGGTGGTGGCGGTCATCAGCGTCACCACGGGGTTGGGGACGCCTGCCTCCTTCAGCAGCGCCTTCGCCTTCGCGATGTCGCGCTTCGGGATCGGCACGTTCTTGGCGTAGTAGCCGTTGTTCGGCGGCACCCACTGGTTGCCGACGGTGGCCTGGTTGTCCATCACCACCTGCACCAGGCCCGGGCGATCGATCGCCAGCTCGAAGGCCTCGCGCACGCGAGCGTCCTTGCCCAGCGCGGTGTGCTTGGCCTGCTCGCTCTTGCCGACGTTGATCGTGATGCCCTGGTAGCCGATCTCGGTGATGCGCGCGACCTTGAACTTCTTCTCGGCCTGCAGCTTCTCGACGTCGCTGGCCGCCATGCGCTCGATGAAGTCGAACTGCCCCGACTTCAGGTTGGCCAGCCGCACGGTGGCGTCGACGATCGGCGTGTAGGTGATCTTGTCGAAGTGCACGTTGGCCTTGTTCCAGTAGCCGTCGTAGCGCTCGAGCACGATGCGGTCCTGCGCCACGCGCTCGACGAACTTGAACGGCCCCGAGCACACCGGCTTGCTGCCGAAGTGGGCACCTTCGGCCTGCGCGGCCTTCGGGCTCACCATCATCCCCGCGCGGTCGGCCAGCGCGGCCAGCAGCGGCGAGAACGGCGCACTCAGGTTCAACCGCACCGTCAGCGGGTCGATGACGTCGACGCTGACCAGCGGCGCCAGCTCGCCGCGGCGGTTGGAGCCCGGCATCGTCTTGTGGCGCTCGAGGTTGAACTTGACCGCCGCAGCGTCGAGCTTCTCGCCGTCGTGGAACGTGACGCCTGGGCGGATCTTCATCGTCAGCGCCTTGCTGTCGGCCGACCACTGCCAGCTCGTGGCCAGCTGCGGCACCATGTTGAGCTTCTCGTCGATGTCGATCAGCTTGTCGCACAACGCGGCGAACACGATGCGGCCGACGAAGGTGCGCGCCAGCGTCGGGTCGAGCACGTCGGGGTCTTCGGCCAGGCCCACGCGAAGGTTCGGCAACGCCTGCGCCGAGGCGGCGCAGGCGGCCAGCGACAGCAGCGCGGCCGACAGCAACTTGGAAATGGGTCTCATCGTCGGACTCCGTGAATGAACAGGGGTTGAAGGTCCACGCGGTTCAGGCCGCGCGGGATGCGTGAAAGGCTTCGATGCGCGCCTCGATGCGCGCGCGGTCGAGTTCGCCCACCGGGTCGTGGCGGCCGGCCAGGCAGGCAACGAACGGCTGGAAGCGCTGCAGGCTCACGGCGTGCAGCCGCCGCAGCTCGGCGATCGGCTCGGCATGGTCGTCGACGCGCAGGTCGAGTTCGGCACGATCCTCGTCGCCGTGGATGCGCAGCGCCGCCGACTGCTTGCCGCGCTTGTCGCCGCCGGCCGCCTCGCCGGCGGCCAGCGCCTCGATCAACCGCTCGGCCAGCGGCAGCGCGGCCGCGGCGACGAACGCGTCGACCGTCGCGCGCAGCACCTGCGGACCGGCGAGCATGTTGCCGGCGACGCTGAAGCCCTCGCCCGCGAAGTGCCCGCACCAGTCGACGCACGCTTCGCCGGTGTGCGCCGCGGCGCTGCCGTTGGCACCTAGCACGTGCACCTGGCGCTGCGCCCGCCCGGGGTCGGCTTCGGTCAGCTCGGCCACCACCTGTGCCGGCGTGCAACCCTGCGCGAGCCGCTCGATGCCAGCCGGGCCGTACAGCGGGTTCAGCAGCGCCTGCGTGGCGAGCGCACCGACGCCGCGGCGCGTGTGCGCGCACAGCGCGCCCACCGCGAAGAAGCGGCTCGCAATGGCCACGCCGAGCCGGCCGTGGCCGTCGCGCGCGAGGATGGACCACGTCATGCGATGCGAATCCCGATCAGAAACCGGCTATTGGAAGCAATGCCGCCACCGGTGCGCATCGGGATATGCCAGTGCAGCGCG
>DASURM010000171.1:0-37726 GCA_036280035.1 Burkholderiaceae bacterium
CACGCCACCAGCTCCCACCAGGCGCTCGACCGCATCATCAACTTCTGCCCCGAGGAGCGGCGCGCGCAGCTGCTGATGGACCTCTCGCTCAACCTCAAGGGCATCATCTCGCAGCGGCTGCTGCCGCGCGAGGAGGGCAAGGGTCGCATCGCCGCGGTGGAGATCATGCTCAACACGCCGCTGGTTTCGGACATGATCTTCAAGGGCGAGGTCGGCGAGTTGAAGGAGCTGATGAAGCGCTCGCGCGAGCTGGGCATGCAGACCTTCGACCAGTCGCTGTTCGATCTCTACGAGCAGCGCCACGTGTCGTACGAAGACGCGCTGCACAACGCCGACTCGGTCAACGACCTGCGGCTGCAGATCAAGCTCAACAGCGCGCGCGCGCGCAATCAGGATCTCGCCGCCGGCACCGAGCACCTGACGATCGTTTGAGCGCCGGCGCGCGGCGCAGCATCGGCGGGGCCGCGGCTTACACTGCGGCCCTTTTCCATCGAGGGCTGCCATGAAGACCTACGAGTCGACGCCGCCGCGCAAGACTGCCTTCCTCGGACTCGGCGTGATGGGCCGCCCGATGGCGGGTCATCTGGCGCGCGCCGGCCATGATGTGTGCGTTTACAACCGTACCGCCAGCAAGGCGCAGGCGTGGACCCAGGAGTACGGCGGCCGCTTCGCGCCGACGCCGCGCGAGGCCGCCGCCGGCGCCGATTTCGTCTTCTGCTGCGTCGGCAACGACGACGATCTGCGCTCGGTGGTGCTCGGCGACCAGGGTGCGCTGGTCGGCATGAAGAAGGGGGCAATCTTCATCGACCACACCACCGCGTCGGCCACGGTGGCGCGCGAACTGGGCGCTGCAGCCGGAGCCTCGGGGCTGTCATTCGTCGATGCGCCGGTGTCCGGCGGCCAGGCCGGCGCCGTCAACGGCATGCTCACCGTGATGTGCGGCGGGGATCAGGCGCCCTTCGACGCGATGAAGCCGCTGGCGATGTCGTTCGCGCGCGCGGTGACGCTAGTCGGGCCCGGCGGGGCGGGCCAGTTGGCGAAGATGGTCAATCAGGTCTGCATCGCAGGCCTGGTGCAGGGCTTGTCCGAAGGCATCGCGTTCGGCCAGAGGGCCGGGCTGGACATGAAACTGGTACTCGAGGTGATCGGCAAGGGCGCCGCCCAGAGCTGGCAGATGGACAACCGCGGCACGACGATGATCGACGACCGGTTCGACTTCGGCTTCGCGGTCGACTGGATGCGCAAGGATCTCGGCCTCCTACTCGACGAGGCGCGGCGCAACGGCGCCCACCTGCCGGTGACCGCTCTGGTCGACCAGTTCTACGGCGACGTGCAGGCGATGGGCGGTCGCCGCTGGGACACCTCGAGCCTGATCAAACGCCTGCTCTGAAGCGGCTGCGAACCGCTACTTCTTCGGTGGCTCGTTCTTCGGCGCAGCGCTCTCGGCGTTGGAGCTCAGGTTGGCGAGTTCGGCATCGCTGATGATCTCGAACACGCGCACCACCTTCTGCACGCCGCTGACCGTGCGGGCCAGGTCGGCTGCGCGCGTGGCCTCGCGCTCGGTGAGGCGGCCCATCAGATAGACGATGCCGCGTTCGGTGACGACCTTGATCGCGTTGGCCTGCAGATCCTTCGCGTCGACGAAAGTGGCCTTGACCTTGGTGGTGATGAACGAATCGTTCGAGCGCGACGAGATCGAACTGGGCAATGCCACCGCCAGCTCGTTGACCGTCGAGCGCACGTTGTCGATCTGCTGCACCGCCTGCTCGACCGCCGTGCGGTCGGCCTCGGTGGGCACCTCGCCGGTCAGCAGCACCGTGCGGTTGTAGCTCGTGATGTTCACGTGCCCGCGGTCGCCGAGCAGCTCGCCCACCCGCTGGCTGGCCTTCAGCTCGATCGCCGCGTCATCCACCTGCGCGCCGGTGCTGCGCCGATCGACGTACATCATCGTGCCGCCGACCATCGCGCCGCCGACCACCAGCGGAGCACACGCGCCGAGCTGCAGCGCCGCCACCGTCGCGACGACCAGAAGGCGCGCTCGACCGCGGCGTTGTATCGACATGGGTGGTCTTTGCATCATGAGGGGTCCTGTTCTCCCAGCAATTGAAGATCGATCGTGTCGCACAGGCAATGCAGGATCAGCAGCTGCATCTCCAGCACGCGTGCGGCGCGCTCATGCAGTACGCTGATCGCCGCATCGGTCTCGCCGAGCGCGGCGCGCAACGCGCCGCCGCCGGCACCCAGCAGGGCGATCACGGCCATGTCGTTGGCGTGCGCCGCCTGCACGGCGGCGAGCGACGCCTCGTGCTGGCCCTCGACGTCGAGCAGCAACAGCAGGTCACCCGGCGAGCCGAGCGTCGCCACCTGTCGCGCCAGAATCGCTGCCGCGTCGCCGGCGATCGACAGCTGGCTGGATAGCACCGCGTCGGCGCCCAGCGCGATCACCGCCAAGCCGGGCCGCTCACGCTCGAAGCGTCCGATCAGCTGCCCTGCACACAATGACGCCAGCGCGACACCCGATCCGACGCCACACACCAGCACCTTGCCGCCTGCGGTGAGCACGCCGACGATGGCTTGCGAGGCCTCGGCGATCGGCCGCGCCAGGGACTCCGCCGATCTGTACTTCAGGTCCGCCGCATCGAAGAACTGCTGCTGGATGCGCTGCTCGAGCATGGGCGCCGATGATAAGTCAGCCCGCTCGGGTCGAACTGGAGGCTGCCCGGCGGTGATCATTGCGTCAGGCTCGCGACCCGCTCAGGCGTCGAACGCCGCACGCAGCCACTGCACCTGCGCCCCCTCGATCGCGACAACGTCGAAGCGGCAAGGTGGCGTGTGCGCCAGCCCCGCCAGATAGTGACGCGCCGCCAGCACGATGCGTTGTCGCTTACGTGCGGTCACGCTCGCCAGCGCGCCACCGAACGCAACCGTGGCACGCGAACGCACCTCGACGAACACGATCGTGCCGTCTCGTTCGCGCACGATCAGGTCGATCTCGCCGCCGCGTGCACGCGGCCCGCGCGCCACCCGATAATTGCGGCACAGCAGGGTCAGGCCATGGCGCAGCAAGTGCTCGAGCGCGAGCGCTTCGGCCTGGTCGCCCGTTGACTTCGGCGTTGTTCCCGCCAACCAGCCTCCTTGAACCTCGACGCATCGCTGTGCCAACAAGCGGCCGCCACCGCCGCCGGCGGTCAGCACTACCCCGCACCGGCGCTCTACATGGTGGCCACGCCGATCGGCAACCTGGCCGACCTGAGCCTGCGCGCGTTGCACGTGCTGGCACTGGCGGACCTGGTGGCCTGCGAGGATAGCCGTGTCGCGCGGCGCCTGCTGCGCCACTTCGCGCTCGACCGGCCGTTGCTGGCACTGCACCGGCACAACGAGCGCGAGGCTGCCGACGCCGTGCTGCAGCGGTTGGCCGGCGGAGCCCGGGTGGCGTACGCGAGCGACGCCGGCACGCCGGCCGTGTCGGACCCGGGTGCCGTCCTGGTGCGGGCGGCGGTGACGGCGGGCTATCGAGTGGTGCCGATCCCGGGAGCCAGCAGCGTGACCGCTGCGCTGAGCGTCGCCGGCGACGCCATCGCCCACGGCTTTCGTTTCGGGGGCTTTGCCCCGAGCCGGGGCAGCGCGCGCCAGCGCGCGTGGGATGCCGCCTGTGCCGACGGGTCGACACAGGTGTGGCTCGAGGCGCCGCACCGCATCGCCGCGCTGGCCGACGAGTGGGCGGCGCGCTGCGGCGCGCGGCTGGTCACACTGTGTCGCGAATTGACCAAGCAGTTCGAGACCGTGACGACGCTACCCGCGTCGGGCCTGCCGCAATGGTTGCTGGCCGATGCCGAGCGACGGCGCGGCGAGTTCGTGCTGGTGCTGCACGCGTCGGCGCCGGTGCATGCGGTCGACGACTCGGGCGACGCAGCACCGGCGGCCGAACCGCTGCGCGTGCTCGACATCCTGCTGGCCGAGGTGCCGTTGAGACAGGCGGTGGCGCTGGCCGCGCGCATCAGCGGCGCGCCGCGCAACGCGCTGTACGAGCTGGCGCTGAAGCGGCGGGGTTTGACCGCACGGCCGTCCTCCGAAACGGACGATCCTACAATCTGGCCATGATCTCGCGCGAACCCACGATCGAACGCCTGGCGCTGGCGCGCCGCCTGCTGCTCGACTCCGCGGGCCTCGACGAAGGCGCGTTGCAGGAGGCACTGGCCTGCATCGGTGGCCACCGAGTCGACGATTGCGACTTGTACTTCCAGATCACGCGGCACGAAGGCTGGAGCCTCGAAGAAGGCATCGTCAAGAGCGGCAGCTTCGGCATCGACCAGGGCGTCGGCGTGCGTGCGGTGGCTGGCGAGAAGACCGCATTCGCGTATTCGGACGACATCTCTCGCGCCGCGCTGCTCGACGCCGCGCGCACCGTGCGCAGCATCGCGGCGGCCGGGCAGAGCAAGCAGGTCAAGGTCGGCGCCGGTGCGTCGCAAGTGGCGCCCAGCCACGCGCTGTATTCGGCGATCGACCCCATCGCAACGCTCGACAGCACGCAGAAGGTGGCGCTGCTGGAGCGCGCGGAGCGCCTGGCGCGCTCGCGCGACCCGCGCGTCGTGCAGGTGATGGCCGGTCTGGCGGCCGAATACGACATCGTGATGGTCGCCCGTGCCGATGGCACGCGCGCGGCCGACGTGCGGCCGCTGGTGCGGATGTCGATCACGGTGATCGCCGAGTCCGGCGGCCGGCGTGAGATCGGCAGCGGCGGCGGTGGCGGCCGCTTCGGGCTCGGTTACTTTCAGGACGACGTACTCGCTCGCTACGTCGACCAGGCAGTCAATGCCGCGCTGACCAACCTCGAGTCGCGGCCTGCGCCGGCCGGCGAGATGAGCGTCGTGCTCGGCCCCGGCTGGCCCGGGGTGCTGTTGCACGAGGCCGTCGGTCACGGTCTCGAGGGTGACTTCAACCGCAAGGGCTCGTCGGCGTTCTCGGGTCGCGTCGGTCAGCGCGTCGCGGCCAAGGGCGTGACGGTGCTCGACGACGGCACGCTGCCCGATCGCCGCGGCTCGCTCAATGTCGACGACGAAGGGCACGCCACGCAGCGCAACGTGCTGATCGAAGACGGCATCCTGCGCGGCTACATCCAGGACGCGCTGAATGCGCGCCTGATGAAGGTCAAGCCCACCGGCAACGGCCGTCGCGAGAGCTACGCGCACGTGCCGATGCCGCGCATGACCAACACCTACATGCTCGGTGGCGACAAGACCAAGGAAGAGATCGTCGCCGGCCTCGACCGCGGGCTGTACGCGACCAATTTCGGCGGCGGCCAGGTCGACATCACCAGCGGCAAGTTCGTGTTCTCCGCGAGCGAGGCGTTCTGGGTCGAGAAGGGCCGCATCCTGTATCCGGTGAAGGGCGCCACGCTGATCGGCAACGGCCCCGACGCGCTGACGCGCGTCAGCATGATCGGCAACGACATGTCGCTCGACACCGGCGTCGGCGTCTGCGGCAAGGATGGTCAGAGCGTGCCGGTGGGAGTCGGCCAGCCGACGCTGCGCATCGATCGCCTGACCGTGGGGGGAACCGCGTGAAGCCTCCCTGTCGAGGTTTGGTAGCGGTTGCCGTGTTTGGCATGCAGGCCGAGCCCCGGGGAGCGGGCGCCGGTCGTGTTAGAGTGCGCGCCATGCGTCGCATGCCGTTCTTCTTTGCGTACTTTTGGTTCTCGCCCCCGCCCGGCGGCTGGATAAACGTGCGCACCTGAAGACGACGCGACCCAGACCAAGCCGCCGGCAACCCCGGCGGTTTTTTCTTGCCTGCCCGCCCCGAACACCCGAACCAAGCAGGAATGACCACCGTGACTCCTCGACCGACCCCGACCGACCCGCTCGAGAGCGCCCATCGCTTCTCCTTGAGCGAGCGCACCAGCCAGACCGACGACCAACGCATCCGCGACGTCATTCCGCTGCCACCACCGGAGCACCTGATTCGCTTCTTTCCGATCGCCGGCACTCCGGTCGAGAAGCTGATCGGCCGCACGCGCGCGGCAGTGCGCAAGATCATGCTGGGCGAGGACGACCGCCTGCTGGTGGTGATCGGCCCGTGCTCGATCCACGATCCGGCCGCCGCGCTCGAGTACGCGCGCCAGCTGAAGGCAGAGCGCGCGCGCTACGCCAACACACTCGAGATCGTGATGCGGGTGTACTTCGAGAAACCGCGCACCACAGTGGGCTGGAAGGGCCTGATCAACGACCCCTACCTCGACGAGAGCTACCGCATCCACGAGGGGCTGCGCATCGCACGCCAGTTGCTGGTGGACATCAACCGCCTCGGCGTGCCGGCGGGCAGCGAATTCCTCGACGTGATCAGCCCGCAGTACATCGGCGACCTCATCGCCTGGGGCGCCATCGGCGCGCGCACCACCGAGAGCCAGGTGCACCGCGAACTGGCCTCGGGGCTGTCGGCGCCGATCGGCTTCAAGAACGGTACCGACGGCAACCTGAAGATCGCCGTCGACGCTATCCAGGCGGCCGCGCGGCCGCATCATTTCCTATCGGTGCACAAGAACGGCCAGGTCGCGATCGTCCAGACCAAAGGCAATGCCGATTGCCACGTGATCCTGCGCGGCGGGAAGGCCCCGAACTACGACGCCGCCAGCATTGCGGCCGCCTGCAGGGAGCTCGAAACGGCCAAACTGCCGTGCCGGCTGATGGTCGACTGCAGCCACGCGAATTCGAGCAAGCAGCACCAGCGCCAGATCGAGGTGGCGCGCGATGTCGCGGCACAGGTCGCCGGCGGCACACGCTGCGTCTTCGGCGTCATGGTCGAGAGCCACCTGGTCGGGGGCGCACAGAGGTTCAACCCGGGCAAGGACGACCCGGCGGCGCTTGAATACGGCAAGAGCATCACCGACGCCTGCCTCGGCTGGGACGATTCGCTGGCCGTTCTGCGACTGCTCGACGCCGCGGTGCGCCAGCGGCGCGGCTGATCGCGCGGCGCGTCAGGCCGGCGCCTGGCGTGCGAGCTTGCGGCTGCGCCAGTAGACGTCGTCGCCGCCCAGGCCGTCGAGGTTGGCGCGATTGAGCACGCGCGCGAGCACGAACAGCAGGTCGCTCAAGCGGTTCAGGTACTGGCGCGGCGCCGCGTTGACCGTGTCGATCTCGCCCAGCGCGACCACGGCGCGCTCAGCGCGCCGCGCCACCGTACGCGCGACGTGCGCGGTCGCCGCGCTGCGCGTACCCCCGGGCAGAATGAATTCGGCCAGCGGTGGCAGCGTGGCGTTGTAGCGCTCGAGCGCCTGGTCGAGATGGTTCACCGCGTCGTCGCCGAGCAGCGTCTGGCCGGGCCACGACAGCTCGCCGCCGAGGTTGAACAGCTGCTGCTGAACCTCCTGCAGCAGGCTGCGCACATCGTCGGGCAGCGGCTCGCTCAGCAGCACGCCGAGCTGCGAGTTCAACTCGTCGACGTCACCCATCGCGGCGACGCGGCGGTGGCTCTTGGCAATGCGTGAGCCGCCGGTCAGACCCGTGGTGCCGTCGTCGCCGGTGCGCGTGGCGATCCGGGTCAGTCGCTTGCCCATGGCGGCATCGTAACCCCGCGGGCAGGCGAGGGCGCCTCTTTCTACAATGCACCAGCCTCCCGACGCGGGAAACCTCGAAAGGCTGTTGCCATGAACGCGCCCGACCTCGAAGTGATGGTGAAGGTGCAGCGCCGCCCGGTGCTGCCAGCCTTCCTCGACGCCCTGGCCCAGCGCTTCGGCGATCGCTGCAGCCGCGCCCAGGCGGTACGCGAGCAGCACGGCCGCGACGAGTCGCCGTTCGTGGTTCCGCCGCCCGACGCGGTGGTGTTCTGCGAGAGCGCCCGCGACGTCGTCGACGCGGTGAAGCTGGCGGCGCAGCATGCGGTGCCGATCATCCCGTTCGGTGTCGGCTCGTCCCTCGAGGGCCACCTGCTCGCGGTGCAGGGCGGCATCACGCTCGATCTGCAGCGCATGAACCAGGTGCTGCGAATCAACGCCGAGGATCTGACTGCCACCGTGCAGCCCGGCGTCACCCGCAAACAGCTCAACGAGGCGATCAAGCACCTGGGGTTGTTCTTCCCCATCGACCCCGGTGCCGATGCGTCGCTCGGCGGCATGGCCGCCACCCGTGCCTCCGGAACCAATGCCGTGCGTTACGGCACGATGCGCGAGAACGTGCTCGCGCTGGAAGTGGTCACTGCCGCCGGCGAGGTGATCCGTACCGGCACGCGCGCCAAGAAGTCGAGCGCCGGCTACGACCTGACGCGACTGTTCGTCGGCAGCGAAGGCACGCTCGGCGTGATCACCGAGGTGACGCTGAAGCTCTACCCGTTGCCCGAGGCGATCTCGGCGGCGATCTGTCACTTTCCGAGCGTGGCCGCCGCAGTCGACACGACGATCGCGGTCATCCAGATGGGCGTGCCGATCGCCCGCGTCGAGCTGCTCGACGCCAATGCGGTGCGCGCGGTCAACAAGCACGACAAGCTCGCGCTGCGCGAGACACCGATGCTGCTGATGGAGTTCCACGGCAGCGACGCCGGCGTCGCCGAACAGGCGACCACGGTGCAGGGCATCGCGAGCGAGCACGGCGGCGAGGCGTTCCAGTGGGCGCGCACGCCGGAGGAGCGCACGCGGCTGTGGACCGCACGCCACCGCGCCTACTTTGCCGGGATGGCGGCCAACCCCGGTTGCCGCACGGTCACCACCGACGCCTGCGTGCCGATCTCGCGGCTGGCCGAGGCGATCGGCGAGTCGGTACGCGAGGCCGACGAGTCGGGGCTGCCGTACTACATCGTCGGCCACGTCGGCGACGGCAACTACCACGTGGCCTACCTGATCGACCCCAAGGACAGCGCGCAATTCGACACCGCCGAGCGCCTCAACCTGCGCCTGGTGCAGCGCGCGCTGCGACTGGAAGGCACCTGCACCGGCGAGCACGGCGTCGGGCTGCACAAGCAGGGCTTCCTGGTCGACGAGACCGGCGAAGGCAGCGTCGAGATGATGCGCACGGTCAAACGGGCACTCGACCCGAAGAACATCCTCAACCCGGGCAAGATCTTCGCGCTCTGATCCGCGGAAGCCGGGGGCGATCCGCCCGCGGCTTCAGTCGGCCTGTTCGGGCGCAGCCACCGACCAGGTTCCCGTCACCTCGTTGGCGGCATTGACGCTCTCGAGCTGCACGCCGAAACCCCACAGCCGCGCCACGTGCTTGAGCACCTCCTGGGCGCTGTCGGCCAGCGGCCGGTCGTTGTGCTGAAAGTGCCGCAGCGTCAGCGAGCGGTCGCCGCGCAGGTTGACGTTCCACACCTGGATGTTGGGCTCGCGCGAGCCGAGGTCGTACTGGCGCGACAGTGCCTCGCGCACGCGCCGATAGCCGGTGTCGTCGTGGATCGCGGCGACCTCGAGCTCGCTTTCCTTCTCGTCGTCGACGATCGTGAACAGCCGGAACTCGCGCATCAACTTCGGGCTCAGGTACTGACCGATGAAGCTCTCATCCTTGTAGTTGCGCATCGCGTGGTCGAGCGTCGGCACCCAGTCGGCGCCGGCGATCTCGGGAAACCACTGGCGGTCTTCGTCGGTGGGCGCCTGGCAGATGCGCTTGAGATCGTTGTACATCGCGAAGCCGAGCGCGTACGGGTTGATGCCGCTGTAGGCCGGGTGTCCGACCGGCGGCTGGTAGATCACGTTGGTGTGCGACTTCAACCACTCCATCATCACGCCGTCGGTGAGGTAGCCGTCGTCGTACATTTGATTGAGGATGTGGTAGTGCCAGAACGTGGCCCAGCCTTCGTTCATCAGCTGGCTCTGGCGCTGCGGGTAGAAGTACTGCGCCACCTTGCGCACGATGCGCACGATCTCGCGTTGCCAGGGTTCGAGCAGGGGCGCGTTCTTCTCGATGAAGTACAGCAGGTTCTCCTGCGGCTCCTCGGGGAAACGGCGGCCCTCGGAGGCGTCGCCGCCCTTGCCCGCGCGCTTGGGCAACGTACGCCACAGGTCGTTGACCTGCCTTTGCGCATACGCCTCGCGCTCCTTGCGCTCGCGCAGCTCCTGCGCCAGCGATTTGCGGCTCGGCCGCCGGTAGCGATCGACGCCGTGGTTGGCCAGCGCGTGGCACGAGTCGAGGAACAGCTCGACCTCGTCGAGTCCGTGGCGCTCCTCGCACTCGGCCACGTAGTTCCTGGCGTAGACGAGGTAATCGATGATCGACGACGCGTCGGTCCACATGCGGAACAGGTAGTTGCCCTTGAAGAAGCTGTTGTGGCCGTAGGCGGCGTGCGCGATCACCAGCGCCTGCATCGCCATCGTGTTTTCCTCCATCAGGTAGCTGATGCAGGGGTTGGAGTTGATGACGATCTCGTAGGCCAGGCCCATGTGGCCGCGGCGGTAGTTCTTCTCGGTGGCAATGAACTCCTTGCCGTAGCTCCAATGGCGGTAGTTCACCGGCATGCCGACGCTGGCGTAGGCGTCCATCATCTGCTCGGCGGTGATGACCTCGAGCTGGTTCGGATAGGTGTCGAGGCCGAAGCGCTGCGCGGTGCGTTTGATGACCGCGTGGTACTGATCGATCAGCTCGAACGACCAATCGCTGGGGTCGGGCAAGTGCTCGGCGGCCCTGCTCGACGGCAACGGACCCCGCATCGGCCGGTCGGGGCTCATGCTGCCGCTGCCGCACCCTCTTTCTTGAAGAGGTCGCGGAACACCGGGTAGATCTGCGCGGCCTCGGTGGCCTTGCGCATCGCGAAGTGGGCGTGATCCTCGCCCAGTTGCGAGTACTCCTCCCACAGGTTCTGCTCCTCCTCGGCCACCTGCACATACGCGAAGTAGCGCACCAGCGGCAACAGCTTGTCGGCGAGCAATTCGCGACAGCGGCCCGAGTCGTGATGCCAGTTGTCGCCGTCGCTGGCCTGCGCGCCGTAGATGTTCCACTCGCCGGGCGAATAGCGCGCGCGGATGATCTCTTCCATCAGCACCAGTGCGCTCGACACCACGGTGCCGCCGGTTTCGCGGGCATGGAAGAAGTTCTCCTCGTCGACTTCCTGCGCCTGCGTGTGGTGCCGGATGAAGACGAGTTCGATCTTGTCGTAGTGCCGAGTCAGGAACAAATACAGCAGGATGAAGAAGCGCTTGGCCAGGTCCTTGCGGGCCTCGTCCATCGAGCCCGACACGTCCATCAGGCAGAACATCACCGCCTTCGTGGTGGGCACCGGCACCTTGATGCGATTGCGGAACCGCAGATCGATCGGGTCGAGGTACGGAATGCGCTCGAGGCGCGCTCGCAGCATCTCGATCTGCTCTTCCAGCTCGTGGATCTCGCGCTCCTTGACCGCGTCGCTGCGGTCGCGTTGGCGCTTGAGCAGCGCCAGTTGCTCCTCGAGTTCGCGCAGTTCCTTGCGCCAGGTGGATCCGATCGCGATGCGTCGGCCGATCGCGCCGCGCATCGAGCGCACCACGTGCAGGTTGGTGGGCGTGCCGTCGGCGGTGAAGCCCGCTCGCTGGCTCTTCCACTCGGGTGTCTCGGCCAGTTGAGTGCGGATCAGGTGAGGCAGTGCCAGGTCTTCGAAGAAGACCTGCATGAACTCTTCCTTGCTGAGCGCGAAGGTGAAGTCGTCTTCGCCTTCGCCGGAGTCGCTGGCCTGGCCCTTGCCAGAGCCGCCGCCGGCGCCGCCCTTGGGCCGCTCGATGCGGTCGCCGCGCACGTAGTCCTTGTTGCCCGGGTGCACGACCTCGCGTACGCCGCCCTGGCCGTGGTGGAACACCGGCTCGGAGACGTCCTTCTTCGGGATTCGCACCTCTTCGCCGCGCTCGATGTCGCGGATGCCTCGCCCGTCGACCGCGCGCTTGACCGCCTCGCGGATCTGGTCCTTGTAGCGACGCAGGAACCGCTCGCGATTGCCGATCGACTTGTTCTTGCCGGCCAGCCTGCGGTCGATGATCTGGAGCATTCGGCGACCCTCGTCAGCGTCCTTTCGTCAGCTGCTCTTGCGCACGCGCAGATACCACTCGCACAGCAGGCGCACCTGCTTGCCGGTGTAGCCCTTGTCGATCATGCGGTTGACGAAGTCCTCGTGCTTCTTGGCCTCGTCGGCGCTGGCCTTGGCGTTGAAGCTGATCACCGGCAGCAGTTCCTCCGTATTGGAGAACATCTTCTTCTCGATCACCGCGCGCAGCTTCTCGTAGCTCGTCCACACCGGGTTCTTGCCCTGGTTGTTGGCGCGCGCGCGCAGCACGAAGTTGACGATCTCGTTGCGGAAGTCCTTCGGATTGGCGATGCCGGCGGGCTTCTCGATCTTCTCCAACTCGGCGTTCAACGCGGCTCGGTCGAACACCTCGCCGGTGTCGGTGTCGCGGAACTCCTGGTCCTGGATCCAGTAATCGGCGTAGGTGACGTAGCGGTCGAAGATGTTCTGGCCGTACTCGCTGTAGCTCTCCAGGTAGGCGGTCTGGATCTCCTTGCCGATGAACTCGGCATAGCGCGGCGCCAGCTGCTCCTTGATGAAGCCGACGTACTTCTGCTCCATCTCCTGCGGAAACTGCTCGCGCTCGATCTGCTGCTCGAGCACGTACATCAGGTGCACCGGATTGGCCGCCACCTCCTGGCTGTCGAAGTTGAAGACCTTGGAGATGATCTTGTAGGCAAAGCGCGTCGAGATGCCGCTCATGCCTTCGTCGACACCGGCGTAGTCGCGGTACTCCTGGTAGCTCTTGGCGCGCGGGTCGGTGTCTTTCAGGTTCTCGCCGTCGTAGACCTGCATCTTGGAGAACAGCGACGAGTTCTCGGGCTCCTTCAACCGCGTCAGGATCGCGAACTGGCTCATCATCTTCAACGTGCCCGGGGCGCACTTGGCCTCGGCCAGCGACGAGTTGCGGATCAGCTTCTCGTAGATCTTGGTTTCTTCGGAGACGCGCAGGCAGTACGGCACCTTGACGATGTAGACGCGGTCGAGGAAGGCCTCGTTGTTCTTGTTGTTGCGGAAGCTCTTCCACTCGCTCTCGTTGCTATGCGCGAGGATGATGCCGTCGAACGGGATGGCGCCGAAACCTTCGGTGCCCTTGAAGTTGCCCTCCTGCGTGGCCGTCAGCAGCGGGTGCAGCACCTTGATCGGCGCCTTGAACATCTCGACGAACTCGAGCAGCCCCTGGTTGGCCAGGCACAGACCCCCGGCATAGCTGTAGGCGTCGGGGTCGTCCTGCGCGTAGGTCTCGAGCTTGCGGATGTCGACCTTCCCCACCAGCGAGGAGATGTCCTGGTTGTTCTCGTCGCCGGGCTCGGTCTTGCAGACGGCGATCTGCTTGAGCACCGACGGGTACCGCTTGACGACCCGAAACTTGCGGATGTCGCCGCCGTACTCCTCGAG
The DNA here is from genome assembly GCA_036280035.1 of Burkholderiaceae bacterium. Taxonomy (GTDB): domain Bacteria; phylum Pseudomonadota; class Gammaproteobacteria; order Burkholderiales; family Burkholderiaceae_C; genus JAEUPI01. The sequence goes on from DASURM010000171.1 coordinate 13,345, forward strand.
CCGCTTGACCGCCCACGGCGACATCACCCGGTTGAGGTAGCGGCTCGGGATGCCGTACTCCTTTTCCAGGATCGGGCCGTCCTCGGTGAAGTCGAACAGCCCGAGCGGCGACTCGTTCACCGGCGAGCCCTTGATCGCGTAGAAAGGCACGTGCTCCATCAACTGCTTCAGGCGTTCGGCGATCGAACTCTTGCCGCCACCGACCGGACCCAGCAGGTACAGCACCTGCTTCTTCTCCTCCAGGCCCTGCGCGGCGTGCCGGAAGTACGACACCACCTGCTCGATCGAGTCCTCCATGCCGTAGAACTCGGCGAAGGCGGGGTAGATCTTGATGACCTTGTTGGCGAAGATGCGCGAAAGGCGTGGGTCGTTGCGCGTGTCGACCATTTGCGGCTCGCCGATGGCCTTGAGCATGCGCTCGGCCGCAGTGGCATAGGCCAGCGGGTTGCGCTTGCATTCAGCCAGGTATTCTTCGAGCGAGAGTTCCTCTTCTCGCGTGCGCTCGAAGCGGGCTGCAAAGTTGCTGATCACGTCCATGCGGACCTCCTTCATCGGACGGATGCCCCGACACAACCTTGGTGCCGTCGACATCTGGGAAGTTCTGATGAAGTCCCGGCTGTACGGGCCCAGGCTCCATCAGAGCTTTCCGGTCTGCAACGCTCGAGACCTCAGCCCCTCGCGTGTCTCAGCATAGCGATCCTGCTCGACCCGACGCCTCGAGTAAAGCCCGCACTTGTGCCCTGTTCGATTCGTACGTCATTCAGCGGTCATCGCGGCGTCGATCGGATGGTAGTGTCTTCAACGCAAGTGTGCGACCTACGGCTGACCCGACCGACTTCGTTGTGGGGCCCACTATGCGCCGACTGCGCGGATGCTCAGAGGCGGGGCTCGTGGTCATCCTCTTGCAGAGGCATGAGCCGTGATGTAGCGCACGCGAGGTGTTGTAGCTGGCTCGACAGGGCCCGGGGCAGAGGCCACCTCGTTCAGCCTTCGATCACTCCGAGCTTGTCGAGCAATCCCTCCAGTTCGTCCAACGACCCGAACGCAATGGCGATCTCGCCACGGCCACCTGCGCCACGACGCTTGAGGCGGATCTGCACCAGGGCGGTCAGACGATCGGCCAACTGCTCCTCGATCCGCAGGATGTCGCGCGACTTCTCGGCAGCTTGCGCCGACCTCCCGTTCGCGGCAGCGCGCCCATCGGATCGACGGGCGACCAGGCGCTCGGTTTCGCGCACCGAAAGGTGTTTGGCGACGATTTCATTGGCGCACAGGATCTGCTCGGCCGCCGGCAAGGCCAGCAGCGCGCGCGCGTGACCCATTTCGAGGTCGCCAGCCATCAGCAGCTTCTGCACGGGCCCGGCCAGGTTGAGCAAGCGCATCAGGTTGCTGGCCGCGCTGCGCGAGCGCCCTACCGCCTGGGCGGCCTGGTCGTGGGTGAGCCGGAACTCGTCGATCAGGCGCTGCAGGCCCTGTGCCTCTTCGAGCGGATTGAGATCCTCGCGCTGAATGTTCTCCACCAGCGACATCACGGCAGCGGCTTCGTCTGGCACATCGCGCACCAGCACCGGCACGTCGTCCAGGCCGGCAAGCCTCGCGGCACGCACGCGCCGCTCGCCGGCGATGATTTCGTAGCTACCCACGCCCAGCGGCCGCACCAGCACCGGCTGCATCAGGCCCTGGCTCTTGATGCTCTGCGCCAGCTCCATGAGCGAGCCCTCGTCCATGCGCGTGCGCGGCTGATAGCGGCCCGGCTTGAGCTGGCTGAGCCGCAAGCTGCTCGGTTGCTGAGCCATCGCGGCCGGCGCCTCGGTCACCTTGGGACCCAACAGCGCCTCGAGCCCCATGCCCAGTCCCTTTGGTCTCTTGGTCACCATGGTGGGTCATTGTCGGCCATCGTGGACCGTGACGGCTCCAGGCAGCGGCGATTGACGATATCCTGTTGCACCGCAAACGCACCGCGGGTTCCAAGATGAGCTACACCGTATACGTCGATGGCCAGGAAGGCACCACCGGTCTGCAGATCAACGAGTTGCTGGCACGCCGTCGCGACATCGAGGTACTGCGCATCGCCGGCGACCTGCGCAAGGACGACGCCGAGCGAGCCCGGCTGTTGAACGCGGCGGATGTGGTGTTCCTCTGCCTGCCCGATCAGGCCGCGCGCGAGGCAGCCAGTTGGGTGACCAACCCCCGCACGTGCGTCATCGACGCGAGCACGGCGCACCGCGTCGATCCGGGCTGGGTGTTCGGCCTGCCGGAGCTCGAGCGTGAGCAGCGCGATCGCTTGCGCCAACACAAGCGAATCAGCAATCCGGGCTGCCATGCCACCGCGTTCATCCTGCTGATTCGCCCGTTGGTCGATGCCGGGGTTATCGATGCCGACGCGGCGTTGTCTGCTACCTCGATCACTGGCTACTCGGGCGGCGGCCGCAAACTGATCGAGCAATACGAGACCAGGCCGCTGCCGCAACGCCTACAGTCACCGCGGCCCTATGGCTTGGCCCTCGGGCACAAGCATGTGCCGGAGATGACGCGTTGGGCCGGGTTGCAGACTCGCCCCGTGTTCATGCCCATCGTTGCCAATTTCTACAAGGGCTTGGCTGTAAGTGTGCCCTTGCATTTATCAGCATTGACCAGCGGCACCGATGCACGTCGCCTACACGATGCGCTGGGCGAACGCTATGCCGACGAGCGGTTCGTCAAGACGATGCCGCTTTCGGACGTGGCCGCGCTCGATGCCGGCTACTTCGATGTCCAGGCCTGCAATGACACCAACCGCTGCGAGGTCTTCGTGTTCGGCGGCGCCGACCAGGCGATTCTGATCGCGCGGTTGGACAACCTCGGCAAGGGGGCGAGCGGTGCCGCGGTGCAGTCGATGAACCTGCACCTGGGACTCGATGAGGGGTTGGGGCTCGTCTAGTCGGTCAGTTCGGCCGCGGTTCGGTAGTGATACGAGTAGCCGTCGGCGAAACCCAGCCGCCAGTACACCGCCCGCGCCGGGTGGTTTGACGCATCGACCTGGAGATAGCCGATGCGGGCTCCGCGCTGCCGGGCGCGATCGAGCAACAGCGCGCAGAGCTTGCGCGCCCAGCCCTGGTTGCGGGATTGACTGGTCGTGAACACGTCGTACAGCCCGACCATGTCGGCCTCGGTGGCAGTCTGTCCGCACGCCAATGGCGTACTCTGACCATCGCGACGCAACGCCCAGCCTTCGAACGGCACCGGCGACAACTCGAGCCGCTGCGCGTGTGCTTGCTGCTGCGACAGCGGCGACCCTCGCAGTTGCCCCACCGTCTGTGCGAAGGCTGCATTTCCGAGGCGCTGCAGGCTCACCCCGGTCGGCAGCGGCTCGGCTGCAATCGTCCCCAGGTCGCCGTTGACCATGACGCGCGTATCGTCGAATGCCCGCAGCCCTTGCGACTCGAGCCATGCGTCGAGTTTCTGCGGCTGCGACAGGGGCGTCAGGCGCACGATGAGCGGCAGCTGCGCCTGATCGAAAACCTGCTGACACAACGCCAGCTTCTCCGGCAGCGCCAGGCGCCCTTGGGATACCGCGTTGACACAGCGCGCCCGCTTTGCCTTACCTGGCGAGAACCGCACCAGCCAGCCGTCGATCCAGCGCTGCTGCGGAGGCGCGCTGGCATTCAGGCCCGCGTCTTCCACGCGAGACAGGAGCGCCGTGGAAACGAGGGACCGCATCAGGCGAGCTGCTCGACGCGCGCGACCATTTCGCGAGCGAACTCGAGGTAGGCCTGGGCGCCCTTCGACGCGGGGTCGAACACCACCCCCGGCTGGCCGTAGCTCGGCGCCTCGGCCAGGCGAACATTGCGCGGAATCACGGCGTCGAACACCTTGTCGCCGAAGTGGCCCTTCAACTGCTCGCTGACCTGCTGCTGCAGGGTGATGCGCGGGTCGAACATGACACGCAGCAGGCCGATGATCTGAAGTTCCGGGTTGAGGTTGGCATGCACTTGGCGGATCGTGTTCACCAGGTCGGTCAGCCCTTCGAGGGCGAAGTATTCGCATTGCATGGGCACGATCACGCCGTGCGCGCTGCACAGGCCGTTCAGCGTGAGCAGACTGAGGCTGGGTGGGCAGTCGACGACCACGATGTCGTATTCGCTGGCCACGGCCTCCAGTGCCCGGCGCAGGCGTTGGTCACGCCTTTCCAGCCCGACCAACTCGACTTCGGCTCCCGCCAACTCCCTGTTGGCGCCGAGAACGTCGTAACCGCCCACTTCGGAACGCTGGCGCGCCTCGGTGATCGTTGCCGTCTCGAGCAGAACATCGTAGACGGAGAGGCTCAGCGAGCGCTTGTCGACGCCCGACCCCATAGTGGCGTTGCCCTGAGGGTCCAAATCGACCAGCAGCACACGCTGCCCGACCTGGGCCAACCCGGCAGCCAGATTAACCGTCGTCGTGGTCTTGCCGACACCGCCCTTCTGATTCGCGATGCAAAAGACCCGGGACCGCTGCATCTGCGGCGGATCCGATAGATCTGCGGTCATGGCGTTGTCCTACGCATCCAGATCAGGTTTCGTTCGGCATTCAACTCCGGAACCGTGACAGGTTCCACGTGAAACACCTCCACGCCCTTGTTCAATCGGGCGAACTCGTCTGACGGCGCTCGGCCCTTCATCGCGACCCACACCCCGTTCTGCACAAGGAGCCGCCCGGTCGACGCGATCAGCTTGTCGAGCGATGCGAACGCGCGCGACACCACCACATCGAATCCTTCGACCGGTTGCAGATGTTCGAGTCTGTCGTGGTGGGCGGTGAGGTTGGCGATTCCGGCCTCAGCAGCTGCCTGGCGGACGAAAGCCACCTTCTTTGCCACTGCATCGACGGCAGCGATCGCCCAGTCGGGTCGAAGCGCCGCGACCACGACGGCCGGAAACCCCGATCCCGATCCGGCATCGAGTACCCGCAACGATCTCCCCTTCGCGTGACGAGTCAAAGGCCCCACGAGAGTCATGCTGTCGAAGACATGTTGGACCATGTAATGCGAGAGGGTAGCTTGCGCACTCAGGTTATGAACTCGGTTCCAGCGGTCGAGACAGGCTAGGTAGGCGAGCAACCGGAAGGCCTGCTCATCATCGATTGCGAGGCCCAACTGATGCGCACCGCTGACCAGTCGCTGCAAGAGCTCCGGCTCCGACCTCGAGCCTGCGCGAGGCATTCTTCTTCAGGCGGCGGTCGGAATCTCGCCGCCATCCTCGTCCAATGCGCGTAATCGACCCCGCCTCAGGTGGATCAGCAGCAGTGAGATGGCCGCCGGCGTCACGCCTGAGATCCGCGATGCCTCACCCAGTGTCGTCGGTCGCTGCTGATTCAACTTCTGCCGGACTTCGAAGCTCAATGCGGTGACCTTCGAGTAGTCGAACCCCGGCGGCAACCGCAGCCCTTCGTAGGCCGCCGCCCGCTTGACATCATCCTGCTGCCGCTCGACGTAGCCTGAGTACTTGGTCGAAATCTCCAGCTGGCCGACCACCGCATCGGCCAGTTCCGGACCCAACTCGGCGTGAAGTGTTTCACGTGAAACCACGTTCGCCTCGGGTCGCGCCCGCTGTCCGACTTCCACCACGTCGTCGAAACCCACACCCGGTCGCTTGAGCAGCTCGGCAAGGCTGTACTCATGCTCGAGCGTCGACCCGATCGTCCGCAGCGCGAGATCGTCCGGCACGACGGCCGGGTACACCCAGGTGGACCTCAGGCGCTCACCTTCGCGCTCCAGGGCGTCGCGCTTGCGGTTGAATGCACCCCAGCGGAGGTCATCGACCAGCCCGAGTCTCCTGCCCTGCTCGGTTAATCGCAGATCGGCGTTGTCCTCACGAAGGTGCAAACGGTACTCGGCCCGACTGGTGAACATCCGGTACGGTTCCGACACCCCCTTGGTGATCAGGTCATCGATCAGTACGCCCAAGTAGGCCTCGCTGCGGCCGGGTACCCACGGCTCACGACCCAGCACCGAGAGCGCCGCGTTCGTTCCCGCATGCAGTCCTTGCGCGGCCGCCTCCTCATAGCCAGTGGTTCCATTGATCTGCCCGGCAAAGTACAGGCCGGCGACCGCTTGCGTCTCGAAGGTCGCCTTCAGCGCCCGGGGGTCGAAGTAGTCGTACTCGATCGCATAGCCTGGCCGCAGGATGTGCGCCCGCTCCAGACCAGGCATCGAGCGCAGGGCGCTCCATTGCACGTCGAACGGCAACGACGTCGAGAAGCCGTTGGGGTACACCTCATGGGTGTCGAGCCCCTCGGGTTCCAGGAAGATCTGATGGCCGTGCTTGTCGGCAAAACGGTTGACCTTGTCCTCGATGCTGGGGCAGTAGCGCGGGCCAACCCCTTCGATCAGCCCGGTGAACATGGGGCTGCGATCGAAGCCGCCGCGAATGATCTCGTGCGTACGCTCGTTGGTCCGCGTGATCCAGCAGCAGATCTGACGCGGGTGCTGTTCGGCCCGCCCCAAGAAGCTGAACACGGGAACGGGGTCGCAATCCCCCGCTTGTTCGATCAGCCTGGAGTAATCGATCGATCGGCCATCGATGCGAGGCGGTGTGCCGGTTTTCAGCCTGCCTCGCGGGAGCCTCAGTTCGCGCAACTTCTCCGCCAACACCACAGCCGGTCCGTCGCCCGCCCGACCACCGGCATGGTTCCGCAGCCCGACATGGATCCGCCCATCCAGGAAGGTGCCGGCGGTCAACACCACCTTGTGCGCATCGCAGCGTATGCCCACTTGCGTGATAACACCAGTAACTGCGCCACGCGAATCGAGACACAGATCGTCAACCGCCTGCTGGAACAGCCACAGATTCGGCTGGTTCTCGAGGCGTCGGCGGATGGCAGCGCGATACAGAACCCGGTCGGCCTGGGCACGAGTGGCTCGCACGGCCGGCCCTTTCGAGCTGTTGAGGGTGCGGAACTGGATCCCGGCCTCATCGGTGGCAGCAGCCATCGCACCGCCGAGCGCGTCGATCTCTTTGACCAGATGGCCCTTGCCGATGCCTCCGATCGACGGGTTGCAGCTCATCTGCCCCAGGGTTTCGATGTTGTGGGTCAACAGCAGCGTGGCGCAGCCCATGCGGGCAGCGGCAAGCGCGGCCTCGGTGCCGGCATGGCCCCCGCCGACCACGATCACGTCAAATCGCCTGGGAAACTGCATCGGTGCCCACTCTTCGCAAGGCCCCGCATTGTAGGAAAGCGCACTGGGCGAGAGTGCCCCCGCGGGCGCGGAAGCGACTCAATGGGCTTTCTGCGACGCAACGACTCCGCCCACCGAACGCAGCTCATGCGAGACGTTGCCATCGGCGAGCACCACCACCCGATCGGCGCTGGCGATCGTTTCAGGACGGTGGGCGACGATCACGCGCGTCAGCTTCAATTGGCGGACGGCCTGATTGACGAGACGCTCACGCTCGACATCGAGCGCGCTCGTCGCCTCATCGAGAAACAAAACGCGCGGCCGCTTGTAGAGCGCGCGGGCCAGCAGCACGCGCTGCTTCTGGCCTCCCGAGAGCGTGGATCCCATCTCGCCGATCAGCGTGTAGTACCCCATCGGCAAGGCTGCAATCTCCTCGTGCACTGCCGCCATGCGGGCGCAATCGACCACCCGCTCCATGTCGGGTCGCGGGTCGAAGAAGCTGATGTTGTCGGCAACCGCACCTGCAAACAGGGGCTCGTCCTGCATCACTGTGCCGACCATCGCTCGCCATGTCGCCGAGCCCATCGTCTCGAGAGGTCGTCCGCCGATCAACACCTCGCCCTGCACGGGAGACAGGATGCCCAGCATCAGCTTGATCAGCGTGGTCTTGCCGCAACCCGACGGACCCACGATGGCGATCGATTCGCCCGGCTCGATGCACAGGCTCACGTTGCGCAGCACGTCGCCCTCGCTGTCGGAGTAGCGAAAGCCCACGCCCCGCAGCTCGATGCGCGGTGCGGCGGCGTCGCGGTCACCCGACCGCGACTCGAGGGCCTCGGCGTGCGCTCTCTCCGGCTCGCTGAGCACGATGTCGGCCAGGCGCTCGCCCTGCACCTTGAGCATGCCGAGCTCGGCCCACTTGTCGATCAGCGCGCCGACGCGTTGCGAGAACTGCTCCTTGTAGGCAACGAACGCGAGCAACATGCCGACCGTCAGGTTCTGGTCCAGCACGAGCGATGCACCGATCCAGATCACGAGCACGCGCTCCAATCCGAACAGGCCCCGGTTGGCAACCGCCAGCGTCACCTCGAGGCGGCGCACGACCATGTCGGCATTCATCGCATCGACCACCAGGTTCATGAAGCGCGAGCGCCGATCGGCCTCGGCCGCGAACAACTTGATCGCCATCACGCCGCGCAACGACTCGAGGAAATGGCTGGTCTTCTTCGCATCGTGCACCAGCGCTTCCTCCGTCGCGCGGCGCATCGGCGCGAACAGCGCCCAACGCAGCACTGCGTAGACGACGACGAACGCCAGCACCACGGCGCTCAACAGCAGGCTGTACAGCGCCATCATCACCAGCGTCGTCACCACCAACGCGCCGTCGAGCAGCACCTCGAGGAAGCTGGTCGTCAGCGTCTTCTGGATCTGCTGCACGGCGAAGAAGCGCGACCAGATGTCGCCCATGTGTCGCCGCTCGAACCACGCCAGCGGCAGACGCAACAGGTGAGCGAACACGTTGCCCAGCCACTGCAGGTTGAGGGTGGCCGACAGGTGCAACACCGCCCACGAGCGGATTGCCGCCGCAGCCACCTGGATCGCCACCAGCAGCGCGAACCCGATGCCCAGCGTCACCAGCAAGTCGCGATCGGCAGTGACCAGGACGTCGTCGACCACCCACTGCAGGTAGAACGGGCTCAGCAGCACGAAGAACTCGAGCACCAGCGCCAGCGCAACGATCTGCCCCAGCGAGCGCCTGAGCCCGACCACCCGCCCCAAGAGCTGGCGCATCGTGATGCGCCGCTGCTCGTCGCGGCGCTCGAACCCCGCGTCGGGGGTGAGTTCCATCGCCGCGCCCGTGAAATGCCGCGAAAGCCGGGCCCACTTCACCCAGTGCGCGCCACGGGCAGGGTCGTGGATCAACACCGCGTCGCGGCGCACCTTGACCAGCACGACGAAGTGGTTGAAGTCCCAATGCAGGATCGCAGGCAGCGGCAACTGCTCGAGCTGCTCGGGCTCGGCACGCACCGCTCTCGTCTGCAGCTTCAACGCGCGCGCCATGGTGGCCAGGTCGGCCATCGTGGCACCCTTGAGCGACAGGTTGAAGCGCTGGCGCAACGCCGGCAGGTCGACGTGCAGGCCGTGCGAGGCCGCGACCATCGCCAGGCAGGCCAGCCCGCACTCGGCCGCCTCGTTCTGCAGGATCACCGGCGTCCCGGGGGCGCCGAAGCCGATGCGCAGCGATCGGGCGACGGTCATGCTCGCGGCCTCAGAGACGGCCGGCCACGCCCAGCACCGGTGCGAACAGCCACTCGACGAGGCGGCGCCGTTCGAGCATCACGTCGGCGTCGAGCTGCATGCCGGCTGCCAGCGGCTGCTCGCGGCCGTACGCCATCACCGATTGCCGCGCCAAGCTCACCGTCACCCGATACATCGGCTCGTCGGGTTTGACCGCCAGCGGCAACGCGGCCAGCTCGCCGGCTTGCAGCGGCGTGCTCGACACCCGAATCACCGAGCCGACCTGGTGGCCGAACTTCTGGTACGGGAATGCGGCCACCCGCATCCGCACCGCCTGCTGCGGGCGGATGAAGCCGAGCGCGCTCGACGGGGCATACAGATGGGCCTGCAGCCGCGTGTCGGACGGCACCAGGCTGGCGAGCGCGACGTCCGGCGACACGGTTTGCCCGGGCTCGGCCAGCACCGCAGCCAACGTGCCATCCTGCGGCGCACGAACCAGCAGTTCATGCCTGGCTTCGTTCTCGGCCGACTCCTGGGCCAGCGCCTGCGCCGCGCGTTGCAGCTCGCCGGCGCGTGCCTGCTCCTGCAGCGGCAACTCGCGGCGCTGGCCTTCGAGCGCGGCGATCTCGCGCTGCAGCGTGTTGCGCTGGCGCTCCAGCGCGACGAGTTGCGCCCGCAGCGCCAGCACCTCCTCGCCCTTGGTGTTGACCTGGGCGCCCGACACGAAGCGCTCGTCGCGCAGCGACTCCAGCCGCGTCAGCGTCTGCTGTGCCAGCGCAAGTCGCTGGCGCTGCAGCTCGGTCTCGGTGCCGATCTGCGTCACCTCCTGGCGCAGCCCGGCCAGGCGCTGCGTCAGGGCGGCCTCCTGCTCGCGGCTCAGTCGCCGGCGCGCCTGCAGAGTCTCGTTCAGGCTCTCCTGGCGCGCGCGCAGGCTGCTTTGCACGCGTTGCTGCGCCGTGCCGTCACCCAGGTGCTGGTCGAGCGTCAGCACGAACAACACATCGCCGGCATGAACGGCTTGGCCTTGCTGGACGCGCCGCTCGGCCACGGTGGCCAGTTGCGGGGCTACCAGGCGGATCCAGCCGCGATCGGGCACCAGCACGCCGTGCACATGCGCCTTGCGGGTGTATTCACCCAACGCCAGCCAGGCGCCGACCGCCACCGCGGCGCCGACCAGCACGATCACCAGCACCGACAGCGACACCGGGCGCACGAGGCGCACCTCGCCCATCCATTGCTGGCGCTGCGCCTCGAGGGCCTCGTGCCGGAACAACGGCTTCATGGCAAACGCGGCCCCACAAACGCAGAACGGCCCGGTTGTACCGGGCCGCCGACTTGCCGGCCGGAGGGGGGAAGCGCCGGCGCGTCGAGAGAACTCGGGTTGCTACCAGCCGCCGCGCGGCAGGCCCTGGCCGCCGGCGACTTGCGCCAGTTGGCGGGGCTCAAGCGGCTGCAGGGTTTTCTTCGGCTCGATCGCGACGTCGCGCTTGCCGGCAAACAAGGTCTTGAGCAACGAGGTCTTGCGGGTTTGCTGCATGGTGGTCTCCGTTCGGGGTGTCGCGCCTGGCCCATGGCGCATGACGGAGATTGCAGCAGCGGATGCTCGACCATGAAACTGTCAACTCTTACAGGGTGACAGCGGCGGCGAATGCGGGCCAAATGTTACGGGCTTGCGTCAGCGAATCAGGCCCAGCCGCAGAGCCTTGAGTACCGCCTGATGCTTGTTGACGCTGCCGAGCTTGCGCATCGCGTTGTTCAGGTGCAGCACGGCGGTGCGCTCGGTGATGCCGAGGATCGACCCGACCTCCCAGGCCGTCTTGCCTTCCATCGTCCAGCGCAGCGCCTCCAGCTCGCGCGGCGTCAGCGACGGCCCGTCCTGGCCCGCGGCCGGCAGCAGCACCCGCAGCGCCGCGTCGAGCGCGTGCACCGCGAACAGCTGCAGGTCGGCCACCACCCGGGTCAGCTCGTGGCGGTCGCTCGGCAGCGCACGATCACGGTCGACGCCGAGCATGAAGTGTTTGCCCTCGGGCAGATGCAGCGCCATCGCGATGCCGGTCTGATAGCCGTAGCGCGCCTGCTCCTCCCACAGCTCGCCCTGCCCCTGCGAGGTGTAGGTGCCCTGATCCCAGATGATCGGCAGGCTCTGCCGCTTGCAATGCTGCATCACCGGATCGCGTTGCATGGCACGCGCGTCGTTGAAGGCACCGCGCCACTCCTGCGGGGTGTTGTCGACGACGACGAACTCGCTGCGCCCGATGCCATGGTCGATCACCGTCACCGCGGAGACCGTATCGAAGCCCAACGCGCGGCCGAAGCGGACAACCTCCTCGCGGAACTCCTCACGGTTCCTCGCCTGCAGCACCGATGAATAACCGCCTTGCAGCATGTGATCGAGTGCGCACTAGGGCGCTGGGCGCGCGCCGACCTGAAAGGTCTTACAGATTTCAAACGATTGCCGGTTGCCGAACACTAGTCGACACGGCAAACAACGAGTCGCATCATGCAAACCAAGACCCACGCCTGTCCCCCCTGGACCCTTCGTGCCTGGCCGCCTCTATTGTGGCAGTTTGACAAGCTGCAGCCGCTCAGGTTGCGGCACTTGGGCACGCGCGTCACGAACCCCGGCGACCAAGTCTCGCGCACCTCCGGCCAGACCATCTGGGCGGCGGCAGCCGCCGACGGCCAGGCCGGCATGGCCTGGGACTGGATCCAGTTGTCGGCCGGCGTGGTGGCGATGGCCGACCCGCTGTCGGTGGTCACCAATCTGCACCTGGTCAGCGCCGACGGCGACGCACTGAGTCCGCTGGAGTCGCTGCGTCACCTCAATGAAGTCGTGCACACGCTGCGCTGGCAGAACGAAGTCGAGCGCGTGCTCGCGGTCAATGCGCAGGCGGCGTAGCTGAACTCAACGCGTCGCCGCCAGCCGCAGCCGGCGCGCGACGATGCCCAGACAGAGCGTCGTCCCTGCGACGGCCACCGCCAGCGGCACCAGCAGATCGGGTGTCGCGAAAGCGTCGCCGCGCAACGCGCGGCCCATCAACGTCACTTGCGCCAGCGCCGGCAGCCACAGGTGCCACGGCCGCTCGCCGCCGCCGTCGAACAGCGTCACCAGCGGCAGCACCGACACCAGCAGGATCACCACGGTGTTGCTCGCCTGGGCCTCCTTGAAGGTCTTGCAACCGATGGCGATGGCCATCATCAGCGCCGACAGCATCGCCGCCAGCGGCAGCAGCAACGCCAGGAACAGGCCGGCCTCGCGCAGGCCGAATCGGAACAGCGCCGCCAGCGTGTCGCTGCGCATCAGGCTCTGCGCCGGCATGAAGCTGAGGCAACTCAACACGGCGATCAGCATGCCCACGCTGGCTACCGCGGCCCACTTGCCGATGACCAGCGCCAGCGGCGACGCCGGGGTCGTCAGCAACGGCTCGAGCGAGCCGCGCTCGCGCTCGCCGGCGGTGGTATCGAGCGCCGCATTGAGTGCGCCGTACAGCACGGCCATCAGCACGAAGAACGGCAAGATGCCCGTCAGCTGCGCCGCACGAGCGCGCGGGTTCGCGAGATCGCGCTCCTCGATCTGCGCCGGCTGCAGCAGCGCCGGTGCAACGCCGCGATACACGAGCCGCTGCAACGCCAGCTCCTGGTTGAAGGCCAGCAGCGCGCGCTGCACCCGTCGCACGGAGGCGGCGGCGCGCGAGTTGGCGCTCGACGTCACCACCTCCAGCAGCGGACGATCACCGCGCGCCAGCGCGGCCTCGAAGTCCGGCGGCACCACCACCACCGGGTCGGCGAGCCGCCGCTCCACCAGCTGGCGCTCGTAGTCGGCCGGCGCCGGCTTGATCCGCAGGGTCTGACGTTCGAGGAAGTTGCGCAGGCTGGGTGCATGCTCGATGCCTGCGGCCACGATGTCGCGCGATTCGGCGCGTTCCTCGCTGTTCGCCACCAGCACCGACAGCCCGAACAACAGCACGGGCCCCATCAGCACCGACGACAGCACCACCGCCAGCAGCGTGCGTCGATCGCGCAACGCGTCGCGCAGCTCCTTGACGAACACGGTCCAGGCGTCGCTCACTCGCCAGCCCTGGCTTCGTCGGCAAAGGCCAGGCTGACGAAGGCCTGCTCGAAGTCGTCGTGCCCGCTCGCCCGGCACAGCTCGCCGACGCTGCCCTCGGCCACCGCGCGCCCGTGCGCCATCACCACCACGTGATCGCACAGGCGCTGCACCTCCTGCATGATGTGCGTGCAGAACACGATGCACTTGCCGTGCTCGTCGCGCAGCCGGCGCAGGGCCTGGCGCAACCCGCGGATCGACTGCACGTCGAGCCCGTTGGTCGGCTCGTCGAGCACGATGTTCGGCGGGTCGTGCACGAGCGCGCGCGCCAGCGCGGTTTTCATGCGCTCGCCCTGGCTGAAGCCGACCGTGCGCCGGTCGAGCAGCGGCTCGAAGTCGAGCGTGCGCGCCAGCGCCAGCGCCCGCGCATCGGCAGCGTCGCGGGCGATGCCGTGCAGGTGCGCGTGGTAGACGATGTTCTCGCGCGCCGTCAGCCGCGGATACAGGCCGCGCGCATCGGACAGCACGCCCAGCCGCGCCAGCGCGTCGCGCGGCCGAGCGACCACGTCGATGCCATCGACCTCGATGCGGCCTTCGTCGGGCGGCAGCAACGCCGCCACCATGCGCAGCAGGGTCGTCTTGCCGGCACCGTTGGGGCCGAGCACCGCGGTGATGCGGCCATCGGCGGCCGAGAGCGTCACGCCCCGCACCGCGTCGACCACACGCCTGGCGCGCCCACGTCCCTGCACGAAGCGCTTGTGCAGTCGGTCCACCCGGATCATCGGGCCGACCCCGCGGCCTGGCCGAGCGGAACGAACAGACGAGGCCGCGGCAGCGCCTGAGCGCAGCTTGCGTCGACCTTCAGCGCAGCGTCGTCGTCGCGCGCCTCGATGAACCGTACCACCGCATCGCGCAGGCACGGCAATGCCATCACGCCATGGCCGGCGTTGGGCACCTCCGTGTGCCGAGCCTTCGGCCCCAGCGCGCGCGCGATCCGCTCACCGTGGCGCGGCGGCGTCGCCGGGTCCGCTGCGCCCGACAGCACCCAGGTCACCGCCGGCGCGGGTGGCGTGGTGTAGAAGCTCGCGGCCACGGCACCGCGCGGCCACGAGGCGCACGCCTGCTCGTACAGCCGTGCGAATGCGTCGCCGAACTGGGCGCCGGGGGCGCCGGGGGCCTGACCCAATCGCGGCACGTCTTCGGCGCACACCACCGAAAAGTGCATGCCGGTGTACAGCGCCGCGCCCGGCCCCCTCATCGCCGAGGCCAGCCCCGTCAGCGCATCGAACCGGCCCGCCGCGGCATCGCCGATCGCCGCCGGCAGCACCGCCGCGAGCGCCGGCACGTACAGCGCCGAACGCACCATGCCCAGCACCTCGTCGCGCGTCAGTCGCACCGACTCGAGTCGGCCCGTCAGCGGGTCGGTCAACTCCACCTGGCGCGGCAGCGCGTCGAGCACGCCTAGCCACAGCGCTCGCAGGCGCGGATGGCGGGCTCGACAGTCGACGTCGGCTGCACACCAGTCGAACAGGGCATCGAGAGCGGCCTGGTTGTCGATCGAGAACGATGCCGGCAACACCATGTCGGCCGGCGCCACGCCGTCGAGCACGACCCGCCGCACCGCGCGCGGAAACAGTCGCATGTACTCCAGCGCTGCGCGCGTGCCGTACGACGCCCCCACGAGGTTGATGGTGGGCGCACCGAGTGCAGCGCGCACCGCCTCGACATCGGCCATCGCGATCGACGTGGTGTAGCGGCGCAGGTCGCCGTAGGGCAGCTTCGTCAACTGCTCGCGGCACGAGGCCAGTTGCGCCAGCTGCCGCTGCGGGTCGAGCTGCCCGACCAGCGGGCGCAGCGCCTGGCGATCGCTCTCGCAGCGCAGCGGCGCGCTGCGGCCGGTACCCCGCTGATCGACGAACACCAGGTCGCGCCGATTGTTCAGCCGCCCCAGCTGCGCGGCCACGGGGCCGGCGAGTTCGATCGCGCTCTGGCCCGGTCCGCCGGCGAAGAAGAACACCGCGTCCGCCAGCTTGTGCTGCGCCAGCGCAGGCAGCAGCGCGAAGTGCACGTCGATCTTCGTGCCGTCGGGCTGCGCCGGGTCGAGCACACGCCGCACGCTGCCGCACAGTGCGTCGTGGGTCACCCCCTCGAGCCGACACGGCGTCAGAGGGGCCGCCTGCGCGGCGGCCGCGAACGCCAGCCCGGTTAAGCCGACGGTCCAGCGCAAGCTCCACCGGGTCGTCATCGCCGCGCATTGTCCACGGCTGACGCGGCGACGCGCGAGCATGCCCCGACGGCGCGCCGTGAATTCGGTCCGCGCTATGCTGCTTCGCACCTTGCCACCCATCAGGAGATTCGACCGATGAAGCTCTACTACAGCCCCGGGGCCTGTTCGCTGAGCCCACACATCGTGCTGCGCGAACTGGGGCTGCCGTTCGAAGCCGTGCTGGCCAGCACCAAGACGCACAAGCTGACCGACGGCACCGACTACTACGCCATCAACCCCAAGGGCTACGTGCCGTTGCTCGAACTCGACGACGGCCAACGCCTCAGCGAAGGGCCGGCGATCGTTCAGTACCTGGCCGATCTGGCACCTGCCAAAGGCCTGGTCGCGCCGGCCGGCACGATGGCGCGCTATCGGCAGATGGAGTGGCTGAACTTCATCACCAGCGAGATTCACAAGTCGTACTCGCCGCTGTTCAACCCGGCGATGCCCGAGGAGGGCAAGGTGGTCTACCGCAAGCGCCTGCGGGGCCGCTACGAATACCTGAATCAGCAGCTCGAAGGCCGCTCGTACCTGATGGGCGATGCCTTCTCGGTGGCCGACGCCTACCTGTTCACCGTGACCAAGTGGGCGCCGCACGTCTTCGTCGACATCACCGACCTCGCCCATGTGCAGGCATACCAGAAGCGCGTCGCGGCTCGCCCCGCGGTGCAGGAGGCGATGAAGGCCGAGGGCCTGCCCGGGTAGCGTGCGGCCGGGGCGCCGGCTCAGGTGCTCGCCCTGGCTGCCGGCTGGAACGTGCGGCCGCAGGCTGCATGTTCGGCGGCGCCGTCGAGCTTGGCGCACACCGGCTCGAGCCGGCTGCGCAGACGGGCGACCACGGCGTCGTGCCGGCCGTCGCGGTTCCACTTCGCGAGCTGCTGATCCACGCGCGCCAGCGAGCGGGCGCTGCGGCCGTCGAACGCACCCCGGTCGAGCGCAGCCTGCTCGATCATGCTCCCGACCGCGTGCTCCAGCCGCGTCTCGTCATTCGGAGCCAGCTCGACCAGCGCGCTCACGTACTGCGCGCCCCATTGCAGGCGCGTGGCCGGCCCCTCGCTGCGGGCGAACGCCTGCTCGTACCAGCGCAGCGCCTCGTCGTTGCGGCCGAGCTTGCGCGCGTTGCCGGCGAGCTGACTCATCAGGTAGTACGGCGAGTGGCTCTTGGCCAGATTGGCCTTCAGCAGCGCGTCGGACTCGGCCCACAGCCCCGCCTGGCCGAGGATGTACGCCGCCGCCGTGACCACCGCCTGGCGCTCGTAGCCGTCGGCGACTTCGCGGTCGGCCGCCGTGCTGGCGTCGCGCACCTGCTTCAACAGCGGCGCCGGCATGCGCGGGTGGCGCTCGGCCCTCTGCCGGTCGATGCGCGCGAGGTCGACGCGCGCGCCCAGCGCGGTCAGGCGGTCGGCGCGCGATAGCGTGGCATCGGCCTGCAGGCGCTGCAGCGCGACATCGAACGCGCTGGCGATGGCCTTGCGGTCGGCGCTGCCGGGAGTCGACAGCGCTTTCGTGATCTCGGAGGCGTAGTTGGTCAGCACGTCCATCTGCGCGCGCGCGACCAACGGGTCGGCCAGCCAGCCGCGCACGCGCTGGCGCAGCGCGGCGTCGGGCTTCACCCCCTTGCCGTCGTCGCTGTCGGCCAGCGCCTTTAGCATCAGGCGGGTCGCGCTGGCGGCCTCGCCGCTCGGGCACGCGGTCGACAGGCTCGCCAGCACTCCCGGCCGCTGGGCCGGCGGCAACAGCTGCGCCTCGTCGTTGATCCACGAATAGAACGCCAGCATTCGCCACTCGGCGCCGGGCAGCGGCTTGCCGGCGCGGGCGTCGGCCAGCACGTCCTTGGCGGCGCGGCCCCCGGCCAGTCCGAACTCCAGCAACCGCAGCACCTGTGGCGGGTCGGCCTCGCCGGGCAGCCGCACCAGCTCGCTGCCGTCGTTTCGCATCAGCACCATCGTCGGATAGCCGCTGACCTTGAAGCGCGAGCCCAGCTTCTGCGCGCCTGGCAGATCGCCATCGATGTCCACCGCGACCAGCGACTTGCTGCGCTCGATGAAATCGTGGCGGTTGAACAGCGTGGCCTTCAGCTGGTTGCACGGCGGGCACCACTTGGCGCCCCAGTACAACAGCACCGGTTTGTCACCGGCGCGGGCCTGCGCGAACGCGCGCTCGATGTCGGCGTCGTTGGCCGCGGGCTGCCAGGCCACGCCGTCGACGGCAGCGCGGGCCGTGCCGGCCAGGCTCAGGGCGAGGCAGGCCGCAAGTCCGAACCGGTGCGCCGCGGCGAGCCCGCGGCCGGCAATGGCGGCGATCGGTATACGCATGCCGGGCATTGTGCGCGGGACACGCGGTCTGCGCACGCCTGCCGCCGGGGGTTCGGCGACCTCGGCCGCGCGTATCGCGGTTCGCGATATCGGCGCCGGCCATCGGGCGGCAGAATCGCCGCCGGCCCTGCCGGGCCCGAGGGATCCTCATGGCCGAGCTGCTGATCGACCCGCAGACCTGGATCGCGTTGGCGACGCTGACCGCACTGGAACTGGTGCTGGGCATCGACAACATCGTCTTCATCTCGATCCTGGTCGACAAGCTGCCGCCGGCGCAGCGCGAGACGGCGCGGCGCATCGGCCTGGCGATGGCGATGTTCATGCGCATCGGCCTGCTGCTGGTGCTGGCCTGGATCGTCGGTTTGGTGGCGCCGCTGTTCACGCTGCTCGGGCAGGAGATCTCCGGGCGCGATCTGATCCTGATCGTCGGCGGGCTGTTCCTGATCTGGAAGAGCACCAGCGAGATCCACCAGTCGCTCGAAGGCGAGGAAGGCCGCGCATCCAGCGTCGTGAAGGCCACGTTCGCGGCGGTGATCGTCCAGATCATGCTGATCGACATCGTGTTCTCGCTCGACTCGATCATCACCGCGGTGGGCATGGTCAGCCGGGTCGAGGTGATGGTGGCCGCGGTCGTGCTGAGCGTGGTGCTGATGATGTGGTTCGCCGGCCCGATCGGTCGCTTCGTGTCGAACCACCCGACGATCAAGATGCTGGCGCTGTCGTTCCTGGTGGTGATCGGCGTGGTGCTGATCGCCGAAGGCTTCGACCACCGCGTGCCCAAGGGCTACGTCTATTTCGCGATGGCGTTCTCGGTGTGCGTCGAGCTGCTCAACATCCGCACCCGCCGGCGCGCCGCCCGGCCGGCGCACCTGCACGCCGCCTACGCCGCGCAACCGGAGCGGGACGACGGCGTGCCGCGCCGAGCCGACGTTTCATAGTTAGTCGGCGCCGGGTGGCGCGCCGAGCCAGGCTTGCGACTCGTCGTCGAGCGGTTCGGGCGTGGCGCGCGCCAGCGCCATCCAGACGGCGAATGGCAACTTCAGTGGCCGCTTCGGCGCCGGTCGCAGCACCTCGAGCGCCGCCTCGCGCGCCACCATCACGCCGTACTCGACGGGAATCTCGTCGGGCTCGCCGATGCCCTCGCGCAGCACGTACCAGCACTGGCTGCTGTTGTGCAGGTAGGCCTGCCCCTTCTCGGGTCGGCGCAGATCCGACAGCAGGTCGGCGCGCCGAACCTTGACCTCGTGCGCCACCGGCTCGACGTAGTCTTCCACCGTGGTGTGGCGGATCGAATACACGTCGGGCAGCCCGATCGCCCACGCCGCCTCGTCGCCGGCGCCCACCTTGGCGCGCAGCGCCAGACCGCGCCACACCACGCGGCCGGCGCTCTGCATCTCGCGCGCAACCCGCGCCACCAGCGCCTCGTGGGCATCGCGCGCCGCGCGGTTGCGCTGCAGCGTGGCGGCCAGCACCGCGATGCCGGCGTCGGTGACGCGCAGCGATTCGCGGCCGCCGGCGTCGCGCTGGCGCTGCAGCAAGCCGGACGCCAGCAGCTCGACCTCGATCAGATCCTGGCACGGCCAGCCGGCCGAGCGCCAGACTTCACGCAGCCGGCGGCGGTGCGGCGCGTCGAGGGCGCGCGGCAGCGCGCCGGGCAGCGGCTCGCCCATGGCCTCACCAGCGCTTGGGCAACGGCTTGCGCAGCACGATGCGCTCGCGGCTGGCCTCGATGTAGCCGCCGGCCGCCAGGTCTTGCAGGATGCGGTTGATCATGCTGCGCGACGCGCCCACCCGATCGGCGATCTTCTGCTGGCTGAGCGGCCCGGGCACCACGCGCACGCCATCTTCGTCGCGCGCCAGTTCGCCGAACAGCCGCGCGACGCGGCCGTAGACATCCATCGACACCAGCCCCTGCACGTTGCGGCTGAGTTGGCGCACGCGATCGATCAGGTGCTGGATCACGTGGAACGCCAGCGCCGGCTGCGCCGCCAGCGCCTGCTCGAACTCCGCGCGCGTGATCATCGTCAGCTTCGCCTTCGAGGTGGTCTGCACGGTGGCTGTGCGCGCCTGGCTGCCGAGCATCAGCTCACCGAAGTACTCGCCCGCGCCCAAGGTGTTCAGCTCGACTTCCTTGCCCTCCTCGTCGGACACGAAGACGCGCAGCGTGCCCTCGTGGATCAGGTACATCGACAGCGCCGGCTCGCCCTCGGTAACGACGATCGTGCCCTTCGCGTACGCCCGGGTGTGGCCAAGCGCCGCCAGCGCGCCGAGCAATTCCTCGGGCAGCGTGCTGGCCGTCGCGGCCGGGCCTGGCAAAGCTCCCACGGCGCGCATGATGCCGCATGCGCGGCGCCGCGCGCAGCCTCAAACGCCGTGTATTCGCATCGCCGCCACCGGCCGCTGGAAGCCTTTGAGCTGGATGTCGCCTCGCGGCTCGGTGTCGAAGCCGCCGCCGAGCGCCGCCACCACCCGCTGCGACACCAGCACCTCGCCGCCCGCGGCTTCGGCGCACAGCCGTGCCGCCAGGTTGGTCACGGTGCCGATCGCGCCGTAGTCGATGCGACCCTCGAACCCGATCGCCCCGATGGTGGCGAAGCCCATCGCGATGCCCACGCCCATGCTGAGCGCATAGCCGCGCCGCTGCCAGCCCTCGGCCAGTCGCGCCACCTCGGCCTGCATCCGCAACGCCATGCGCACCGCGCGCGGCGCCGCGTCGGGCATCGGCAGCGGGTCGTTGAAGAACACCATGATGCCGTCGCCGGTGAAGCGTTCGAGCGTGCCTTCGTGCTCGAGGATCAGCCGGCCCATCGCGGCGTGGTACTCGCGCAGCACACCCATCACCTCTTCGGGGTCGGCGGTCTCGGTGAACGCGGTGAAGCCGCGCAGGTCGAGAAACACCACGGTGATCTCGCGGCGGTGACTCTGCAGCGGGTCGTTGGTGTCGCCGCCGACGATCGCCTGCGCGAGCTGCGGCGAGAAGAAGCGCTTCAACCGCCCCACCCGCTCGAGCTGCGCCACGCCGTCTGCCACCCGCTGCTCGAGCGTGCGGTTCCACTGCGCCAGTTCGGCCTTCTGGCGCTGGATCTCGTCGTGAAAGGCCTTGATGCGCAGCAGCGAGCGCACCCGCGCCAGCAGCTCGGCCTGGTTGACCGGCTTGCTCAGGAAGTCGTCGGCGCCGGCCTCGATGCCTTTGACGCGCTCCTGGTCCGGGTCGAGCGCGGTCACCAGCACCACCGGCAGCATCGCGCTGCGCGCGTCGGCGCGGATCGCGCGGCATACCGAGTAGCCGTCGAGCCCCGGCATCATCACGTCGAGCAGCACCAGGTCGGGCGGCTCGGCGCCGATCGCCTGCAGCGCGGCTTGCCCCGACAGCGCCTTGCTGGTGCGGTAGCCCTTGGCCGCCAGCACGTCGGCCAGCAGACGGGCGTTCTTCTCGACGTCGTCGACCACCAGGATGTGCGGGCCCGCCGGCCGCTCGGCGCTCACTTGGCCCTTCCCTCGGTCAGCGCCTTGTTCACCGCGGCGAGAAACGGCTTGATCGAGATCGGCTTGGCGATGAAGCCGTCGAAGCCCGAGCGCACGATGCGCTGCTGCTCGTCTGGCATCACCGAGGCCGACACCGCGAGCACCGGCATCGCGTCGAGCGACGCGTCTTCGCGGATGCGCGCCAGCACCGTTGCGCCGTCGATGCCGGGCAACTGGATGTCCATCAGCACGAGGTCGGGTCGTGCGCTCAGCGCCAGCGCAAGACCCGCTTCGCCGGTGTCGGCTTCCAGCGTGTGGTGCCCGTGGTGCCGCAGCAGATCGCGCACCAGCTTCATGTTCTTCGCGTTGTCTTCGACGATCAAGATGGTCTTGGGCATTGAGGGCCTCGCTGGATCTGCGACGTCTGAGGTCACTCGATCACCTCGTTGGCGCGCAGCAGCAGCGAGCGCGGGATCGCGATACCCAGTTGGCGCTGGCTTCGGCACGCGGCCCCGCCATGTCGGCCGGCGGCGTGTTGCGCGCGAGGATCGCGATGCGCGGCAGCGCTCGCGCGGGCTGCGCGGCGACGCGCATCGCCGCCGTCGCCAACGCAGCGGCGGCGACGAAGACGGCGCTACGCCGGCGCGTCACTGCAGCACCTTCACCTCGTGCTGCGGCAGCACGAAGCGGAAGGTCGAACCCTGGCCGGGTTCGCTCTCCAACGACACCGTTCCGCCATGCAGCTCGACGAAGCGCTTGACCAGCGCAAGACCCAAGCCCGTGCCTTCGCTCTTGCGCAATACGTCGCCGCCGGCCTGGCGGAACTCCTCGAACACCAGCGCCTGATCTTGCGGCGCGATGCCCACGCCGGTGTCGCTGACGCACACCTCGGCGAAGCTGCCGGCCATGCCGTTCACGCCGTTCAACTGGCGCGCGCGTACGCTGACGCGACCGCCGTTGGGCGTGAACTTGACCGCGTTCGACAGCAGATTGACCGCCACCTGCTTGACCTTGCGCGCGTCGGCCACCCACTCGTTCAAGCCCTCGCCGACATCGAGATCCAGCGTCAACCCGTGGCGCTGCGCGCGCTCGCGCACCAGCGTGGCCGAATGCTCGAGCAGCAACCCGAGGTCGAAGCACGACAGGTCGAGCTCCATCTTGCCGGCCTCGATCTTCGACAGGTCGAGCACGTCGTTGATCAGGCTGAGCAGGTGCTGGCCCGACGAGTGGATGTCCTGCAGGTACTCCATCTGCTTGTCGTTGACCTCGCCGAACATCTGCTCGGTCAGCACCTCGGAAAAGCCGATGATCGCGTTGAGCGGCGTGCGCAACTCGTGGCTCATGTTGGCCAGGAACTCGCTCTTGTGGCGGTTGGCGGCCTCGAGCTGGCGGCTCTTGTCGGCGATCTCGTTGAACAGCCGTGCATTCTGGATCGCGATCGCGGCCTGGTCGGCAAAGGTCTTCAGCAGCCCGACCTCCTTGTCGGAGAACGGCGCCACCGGGGCGCGGATCACGTAGAGGTACCCCGCGCCGCCGCCCTCCCAGCGCATCGGCGCGAACACCTGCGTGTAGCTGCCCACGCCCAGCCGTTCGGCGACCCGGCGCGACACGCTGTCGGGCTCGGCATCGCGCAACACGTCGGGGTAGTGCAGCACGCGCTGCCCAGCCATCGCGCGCGCCACCGGCTCGTCGCCCGCCGCGGTGGGAAACATCGCCGCCAGCTGCTCGCGCGCGCCGCCGCGATGGGCGCCCAGGTGCAACAGGCCGTCGTTGCCCATCAGCACCACGCCCTGCTCGGAGCTTTCGAACAGGTGGCTGCAGCTGTGCAGGATCTTGTCGAACACCGGCGCGGTGTCGGACACCGAGCTGCTGATCACGCGCAGCACCTCGGCGGTGGCGGTCTGCTGCTCGAGCGCCTCCTTGGTCTCGTTGAACAGGCGCGCGTTCTGGATCGCGATCACCGCCTGGTCGGCGAAGGTCTTCAGCAGCGTCAGTTCCTTGTCGGAATAGGGCCGCGGCGGCGTGCGGATGATGTCGATGGTGCCGATGCCGCGGCCCTCCCACATCATCGGTGCCAGCGCCACCGAGAAATTGCCCGCCTGGAGCGCGAAGTCGCGGATGTACTGCGGCATCTCGTGTGCGACCAGCATGTCGGGCACGTGCACCACCGAGCCGCGGGCGATCGCCACGCCGCTGACCGTGCCGGCGAGTGGGCGTGGATAGGTGCTCGCGGTCGTCTTCATCAGGATGCCGCGGTACGCCCCCGGGCGCAGCAAGCCGTCGTCGCCGGTCAGGAAGATGCCGAGATCGTGAGCGCCGAACAGGCGCTCGCAACTGTCGAGGATCTTCTCGAACACCGGCTGCGCGTCGGCCACCGAACCGCTGATCACCTGAAGCACCTCGGCCGTCGCCGTCTGCTGTTCGAGCGCATCGCTCAGCTCGCGTGTGCGCTCCTCGACCTTGCGCTCCAGGCCAGCGTAGGAGGCCTGCAGCTCGGCGCCCATCTTGTTGAACTGTGCGGCCAGGCCCTCCAGCTCGTCGCCCGAGTGCACCTCGATGCGCTGTTCCAGCTCGCCGGCGCCGATGCGCGCCGCGCCGTCGCGCAGCGCCTGGATCGGCCGCACCAGCGCGCGCGCCAGAAAGAAGCTGCCCGCCGCGGCCAGCAGCAGGCCTCCGGTCAGCAACAGCGCCAGCCGCACGATCGATTCGTAGAGCGGCGCCAGTGCCTCGCGGCGCGGCGTCTCGACGAAGACCGTCCAGTTCAGCGCCGGGATCTGTGCGGTGGCGGCGAACACGTTCTGCCCGTTGAGGTCGCGCGCGTCGACGCCGGCTGCGTCGCCGGAGCCGCCGAGCACCGCCGCCACCTGCGGCAGCGCCTTCATGTCGGTCTTCTTCAGCACCAGGCTGATGTCGGG
>DASURM010000172.1:0-7352 GCA_036280035.1 Burkholderiaceae bacterium
ATAGGCCGATTGCATGCCGACTATCATGCCAGCCCATGTCGGCGAGACCTTTCGACAGCGCCCCTGCGGCGCAAGCAGCCTTGGTGCGCGCTTCGCGCCTGGCGATGCTGGTGCTGCTGCTGGCGCTGATCGCGCTCGGCATGGCGTGGGAGTTGTGGCTCGCGCCCACCGGTTCGCGCTCGCTGGCGCTGAAGGTGCTGCCGCTGGCGTGGCCGCTGGCCGGTGTGTGGGTCTGGCGGCTCGCCAGCGCACGCGCGTTGAGCCTGCTGGTGTGGCTCTATGCCGGCGAAGGTGCGCTGCGCGCCGCCACCGACCGCGGCGTGTCGGCGCAGCTCGCCTGGCTCGAGCTGCTGCTGTGCGTGCTGCTGTTCGCGGCCTGCGTCGTGCACGTGCGCGGCCGCACGCGCGGCGCGGTGTCGGTGCCGCCGTGACTGCCCAGTTGCTCGACGCGCTGCACGCCGCGGTGGGCGCCGCGCAGGTGCTGACCGCGGGCGACCTGTCGGCCTACGAGCTCGACTGGCGCCGCCGCTGGCACGGCAAGGCGCTGGCCGTGGTGCGCCCGGGCAACACGGCCGAAGTGGCGCAGGTGGTGCGCGCGTGCGCGGCCGCGGGCGTGAGCGTGGTCGCGCAAGGCGGCAACACCGGCCTGGTGGGAGGCGGCGTTCCCGACGAGAGCGGCCGCCAGGTGCTGCTGAGCCTGCAACGCATGAACCGAGTGCGCGCGATCGATGGCGCCAACGCGACCCTCACGCTCGAGGCCGGCTGCGTGCTGAAGGCCGCGCAGCAGGCCGCCGCCGACCAAGGCTTGCTGTTCCCGCTGAGCCTGGCCTCCGAAGGTAGCTGCACGATCGGCGGCAACCTCGCCACCAACGCCGGCGGCACGCAGGTGCTGCGCTTCGGCAACGCACGCGAGTTGTGCCTCGGGCTCGAAGTGGTGACCGCGCGCGGCGAGGTCTGGAACGGCCTCACCGGTCTGCGCAAGGACAACACCGGCTACGACCTGCGCGACCTGATGATCGGCAGCGAAGGCACGCTGGGCATCATCACCGCGGCGACGATGAAGCTGCATCCGCTGCCTGCGGCGCAGCTCGTCGCCTTCGCGTCGTGCGCCGACCTCGCAGGCTGCGTGGCGTTGCTCGATCTGGCGCGCCGCCGGCTCGACGCTGCGCTCACCGGCTTCGAGGTGATGGGCGCGGCAGCGCTCGAACTGGTGGCCAAGCACTTTCCGCAATTGCCGCGGCCGCTGCCCGGAGCCGCCTGGACCGTGCTGCTCGACTGCGCCGACACGCACGGCGAGGCGCAGGCGCGCGAGCGCGTCGAGGCGCTGCTGCAGGCGGCGCTCGACGCCGGCTGCATCGCCGACGCGGTGCTCGCCGAAAGCGTGGCGCAGGCGCGCGCGCTGTGGCACGTGCGCGAGTCGATTCCGCTGGCGCAGAGCGTCGAAGGACCGAACATCAAGCACGACATCGCGCTGCCGGTGTCGGCGATCCCCGGTTTCGTGCAGCGCACCGACGCCGCGCTGCAGGCGGCGTTTCCCGGCAGCCGCCTGATCAACTTCGGGCATCTGGGCGACGGCAATCTGCACTACAACCTGCAGGCCCCGCAGGGCGTGCAGGCGCAGGCGTTTCTCGACCAGCACGAAGCTGCGGTCAACCGCATCGTCTACGACGCCGTGGCGGCGTGCGACGGTTCGATCTCGGCCGAACACGGCATCGGCGTGCTCAAGCGCGACGAGCTGCCGCATCGCAAGTCGCCGGTTGCGCTGGCGATGATGCGTGCGATCAAGCAGGCGCTCGATCCTCGGGGCACGCTGAACCCCGGGCGCGTGCTGTAGCCGCGTCGCGCTTTCCCGGGGTCGGCTCAACGATCGACGAGCACGCGTTCGACGTTGAGGCCGTCGGACAACGCGAGCTCGAACCGCCCCCCCGGCGGCAGTGCAGCGGTCGGCAGCGTCGCGCTGCCGCCCTGGACGTCGAGCGCGACCACCGTGCGCGCGCTGCCCAGATGGGTCACCGTCAGGTACGGCTGGCGCGCCGCGTCCCAGCGCACGCTCAGCACCCCACCCTGCTCGCTCGCCTGCAGCGCCATGGCCGGCGCAGCCGCCAGCGCGCGCGCTCTCGCCGCGCGCTGCTGCACGACGCGGCCGTCGCGCACGATCTCGATGCGCTCGATCGCCCCGGGATGCGCGAGCGTGAAGCCGAAGCGCTGGCGAGCGGCGTCGTGGTCGACTTCGCGGCTCGCGAAGGGCCGCTCGACCACCGTGCCCGCCTGCGTCGTGATGCGCAGCAGCCAGGGCCCGGGCTCGGGCGGGCGCGGCGTGCCGGAGGTCGTCTTCAGCGAAGCGAGCCGCACGCGACCTTGCGCGTCGACCTCACCGCTGACCACCAGCAACTCCTGCGACGCGGCGGCTGCAGCGGGCTGCTCGCGCCCGGAGTCGGCATCGGCGGTGCGGTCCGACGGCGTCAGGTACACCTGCATCAGGCGGTAGTTGTAGTCGGAGAACCAGTTGCCGCTGCAGTAGCTCATCACATCGTGGACGTTGCCCGGCGTGGGGTCGATGAAGCGGTTGGCGATCGCGTCGTAGCCCCAGATGAAGCGGTTGCCGGCGCCCATCGCCGCATTGGCATACGGGTAGTTGGGATCGGGGCTCGACGGGTCGCCGCACGGTGCATGACGCAGGCTGAGGTTGTGCCCGATCTCGTGCACCATCGTCTCGCGCACCGCGGTCGGGCTGCTCGGCAGGTCGAAGCCGACCGCTGCGTTGCCCGGCCGGTAGCCGACACCGGAAAGACCCGGGCCGCGTTTCGGAATGAAGCCGAAGTACAGCGTGCGCGACGGCGCGTTCTCGAGCAGGCGCAAGTCGTCGATCTCGCCGAGGATGCGGCTGAACGCGGCGCTCCATTCGTCGGCCGTGGTGGGCAGCGTGCTCACCTGCTGCGACACCATCGGCGCGTGGTCGACGCGGGTCACCTGCGCGGCCGGCAGGCGCGCGCGCAGGAAGTTCTCGGCGTCGCTCACCACCTGGCCGACGGTGCTGCCGATCTGCACCGGCACCGTCACCACGCGCAGCGCCACGCTGCCGCCGACGCGCGGCGATGCGCTCGAGGAGTTGGTCGCGGCGGGCGTGAACGACGGCGTCACGGCGATGCCCGCGCGCACGAACTGCGCCGGAATCGTCGCCCAGTAGCTGTCGGCGAAGCTCGGGCGTGCTGGTGGCGCGCTCGGCAGGTTGCCACTCGGCGCGTTGAGCGCCAGCTCGGCCAGCAGCGCGCCGGCGGCATCGGTGATGCGCACCGTGCCGGCAGGCTTGGCGGCCGGCTGCGTGGGTGCGACGACATCGACCTTGACCAGCGCCGCACGGTCGCCCGCGAGCACCAGTTCGGGGTCGGTGACGGGGAACACCAGCGACTGCGCGAACGCGATGCCGGCGATCGAGTGGTTTCCCGCCGGCGTCGGCGCTGGTGCCGGCGCGGGAGTCGGTGCAGGGCCTGGTGCGGGCGACGGCGCCGGGCCGGGTGTCGCCCCGCTCGCCGTCGACGGCGCATCCGAGCCGCCTCCGCAGGCCAGCAGCGCCGACGCGCAGACCACGGCGAACAGCGTGACCAGGGAGGGTTTCGTGACGGGCAGCCGGGGCATCGCTTACGGCGACGGCTCGCGCCACGCCAAGGCGAAGGCTAGGCGGCCGCTGCGAGCGCCGCAGCGCCGCTGGGGTAACGAGTGTGTCGGGTATGCACGCCGTGGCGTCGATCGCCACACCGGTGCGGCCGGTTTCACACCCGATGCATGCCGCGCGTCGAGCGGCACCTACTGAAGCGGACCGTCGAGTGCGCGCGGCAGCGGCAACGCGAAGATCTCGATGCCTTCTTCGAGCAGGCCTTCGCGCTGCTCGGCGCTCACCTGGCCGCGGATGCCCCGCTCGGCAACCTCGCCGTAGTGGATGCGCCGCGCCTCCTCGGCGAAGCGCTCGCCGACGTCTTCGGTGTGGGCGAGCACGTGGCGCACCGCCTTCAGCCAAAGCGCCTGCAGCTCGCCACCGGCCGCGTCGGCAGCCGCCGGCGGGCTGCCGCCCGCTGCGTCAACGACCGCCGGCGTCGCGGCCTGTGCGGGCACGACATCGCGCGCACCCGACAGGTTGAGGCGCGGCGCGCTGGGCATGCGCGTGATCACGTTGTCGGCGCACAGCGGACACTGCAAGGCGCCGCTGCCGTTCTGCTCCATGAACTCGTCGTCCGAGGCGAACCAGCCCTCGAAGCCGTGGCCGTTGGAGCAACGCAGGTTGAGCACCTTCATACGGTTGTCATTATCGATCGGGCCGGTCACGGCGGCGTGAACCATTGCAAAGGCCACGCGCCGCTGCGCCACTTCTGCAGCCACAGCAGCGCGATCAGCGTCTTGGCGTCGGTGACCTCGCCGCGCGCGCAGGCGCCGTCGAGCTCGCCCTCGGTCAGCAGCACGAGGTCGATCAGCTCGCCGTGATCGAGCGCGCGCTCGCCGGCGGTCAGCCCTTGCGCGAACAACAGGTGGATGACCTCGGTGGAGTAGCCGATCGCGTTGTGCAGCGCGCCCGCCACGGCCCACTGTCGTGCGCGATAGCCGGTCTCCTCGACCAGCTCGCGCAGCGCGCACGGCAACGGCGGCTCGCCGTGCTCGAGCTTGCCGGCCGGGAACTCGAGCATCGCGCGACCCACCGGGTAGCGGTACTGGCGCTCGAGCACCAGCCGGCCGTCGTCGAGCAGCGGCACGATCACCACCGCGCCCGGATGCACGACGTACTCGCGCGTCGCGGGGGAGCCATCGGGCATCGCGACGATGTCGCGCCGCACGTCGAGCAGCACGCCCTTGAACACCTGCTCGCCGCGCACGAAGCGCTCGAGCAAGTGGGGCGGCGAGGCCTGCGGGTCGGGTGGCGGCGCGCCCGCGGTGGCGGTCAGCGTGGCGCTCAACTGGTCAGCGCCTTGAGGATCGCTTCGCGACACAAGTCCATCAGGCCGCCGGGCAGCACGCCGAACACCAGCACCGCCGCGCCGTTGACTGCCAACAGCGCGCTGACGCCGGTGCCGACCTGCACCATCGGCATGGCGGCGGCCGGCCGATCGAAGTACATCACCTTGACGACGCGGATGTAATAGAAGGCACTGACCAGCGACATCAGCACCGCGAACACCGCCAGCGCGATGTACGGCATCGAGCCCGTGGTGACGAGCGCCTGCAGGATCGACACCTTGGCGTAGAAGCCCATCAGCGGCGGCACGCCGGCCAGCGAGAACATCAGCACCGCCATCACGCCGGCCATCCACGGTGCGCGCTGGCCGAGGCCGGCGAAGTCGGCGATCTCCTCGCTCTCGAAGCCCTGGCGAGCCAGGACCATGATGAGGCCGAACGTGCCGAGCGTGGTCAGCACGTAGGTGAGGAGGTAGAACATCGACGAGCTGTAGGCGTTGGCCGCCGACAGCGTGTTGGCGCCGACCACCGTCGGCGTCAGCCCGAGCAGCATGAAGCCCATCTGGCCGATCGCCGAGTACGCGAGCATGCGCTTGATGTTGGTCTGCGCGATCGCCACCACGTTGCCGATCACCAGCGAGCCGATCGACAGCACCACCAGCATCTGCTGCCACTCGGGCGCCAGCCCGCTGAAGCCCTCGACCAGCAGGCGGATGGTGATCGCGAAGGCGGCGAACTCGGGCGCCCCGCCGACCATCAGCGTGATCGCCGTCGGTGCGCCGTGGTAGACGTCGGGCACCCACATGTGGAACGGCACCGCGCCGAGCTTGAACCCGAGCCCGGCAACGACGAACACCAGCCCGAAACCCAGCACCTCCTTGTTGATGCGGCCGGTGCCGATGGCGGTGAACGAATCGGGGATGTTGAGCGTGCCGGTGGCGCCGTACATCATCGACAGGCCGTACAGCAGGAAGCCGCTGGCCAGCGCGCCGAGCACGAAGTACTTCATCGCCGCCTCGGTTGCCACCGCGTGGTCGCGCCGCAGCGCCACCATCGCATACAGCGACAGGCTCATCAGCTCGAGCCCGAGGTAGACCATCAGGAAGTTGTTGGCCGCGCACATCACCGAGATGCCGAGCAGCACGAACATCGACAGCGTGAAGAACTCGCCCTTGAGCAGGTCGCGCGAGGCGATGTACGGCTGCGCGTAGCCCACCGTGAAGACCATCGCCACGCAGGCGAACAGCGCCAGCGCGTGGCCCATCGGGTCGCTGACCACCATGTCCTGCATGCCGTAGGTGCCGGCGTCCTGCAGCAGCCACAGGTGCAGCGCCCCGACCACCACGAAGCTCGCCTGCGTCAGCCAGTGGGTGAGGCGGCGCTGCGGGTCGGTGACGAACAGGTCGACCACCGCCACGACGCACGCGGCCGCGAGCAGCACGATCTCGGGGGCGACGACGATCCAGTTGAGTCCGTTCATGGGTGCGGCCTCGCGATGCTCAGGGAAGCTTGGGTTGCGCCACGTGCCTGAGCAGCTCGCCGACCGACACGTTCATGACGTCGGTGAACGGCTTGGGGTAGAGGCCCATCCACAGCACCGCGATCGCCAGCACCGACAGCACCGCGAACTCGCGCACGTCGAGATCGGCCATCGCCTTGACGTGGCTGTTGGCCACCTCGCCGAAGTACACCCGCTTGACCAGCCACAGCGTGTAGGCGGCGCCCGAGATCAGCGCGGTGGCCGCCAGCAGGGCCAGCCAGAAGCTGGTCTTGACGGTGGCGATGATGACCATCCACTCGCCGACGAAGCCGCTGGTGCCGGGCAGGCCGCAGTTGGCCATCGCGAACAGCACCACCAGCGTCGTGAACTTGGGCATCGTGTTGACGACGCCGCCGTAGGCCGCGATGTCGCGCGAGTGCACGCGGTCGTAGAGCACGCCGATGCACAGGAACATCGCGCCCGAGACGAAGCCGTGGCTGATCATCTGCACCAGGCCGCCGGAGACGCCGAGATCGCTGAAGACGAAGAAGCCGAGCGTCACGAAGCCCATGTGCGCGACCGACGAATACGCCACCAGCTTCTTCATGTCGCTCTGCACCAGCGCGACCAGGCCGATGTAGATGATCGCCACCAGGCTCAGCGCGATGATGAACCAGGCCCATTCGCGGCTGGCGTCGGGCACGATCGGCAGCGAGAAGCGCAGGAAGCCGTAGGCGCCGAGCTTCAGCATGATCGCCGCCAGCACGATCGAGCCCCCGGTCGGCGCCTCGACGTGAGCGTCGGGCAGCCAGGTGTGCACCGGCCACATCGGCACCTTCACCGCGAACGCGGCGAGGAAGGCGAGGAAGAGCAGGATCTGCGCGGTCATGCCGATCTTCGCCTGGTGCCAGTCGAAGATGCCGAACTTCCC